>JADGHD010000319.1 GCA_019689615.1 Frankia sp.
GCGCGCGCCGCCGACGTCGAGGCGGGTGGTGCCGAGCCGACGCGGACCGAACTCGCCGAGGCGGCCGCGCAGGCCGGCCCCGCCGCCGCGGGGGAGACCGACGACGTCGTGGCGGCCGCGGGGGCGCCGGGCGATGGTGCGGCCCCGGCCGGTGGGGACGGCGGCGGGCGCGGGATCGACGAGGTGGTCGTCGTCCTGGGCGGGCTGGACGAGCCAGGGCTGGCGGCGGCGACCGAGGCTGTCCGTCGGGCCAACGTGACCGCCCGCGCGGTGCTCACCGCCCGGAATCTGATCAATACGCCGAGCCTGGTGAAGTCGCCCGAGTGGCTGGTGGAGCGGGCGAGCGACGCGGCCCGCGCCGCCGGGCTGGACGTGACCGTGCTGGGGCCGCGGGAGCTGGCCGCCGGTGGCTTCGGCGGGCTGCTCGCGGTGGGCCGGGGCTCGTCCCGGCCGCCCTACCTGGTCCAGCTCGGCTACCGGGGCCCGGCGGGCGGCGCGGACGCGAGCGGGGACCCCGGGCACCGGGTGCTGGTCGGCAAGGGGATCACGTTCGACTCCGGCGGCCTGTCGCTGAAGCCGGCCAACTCCATGGTCGGGATGAAGACCGACATGGCCGGCGCCGCCGCCGTGCTCGCGACCATGCTCGCGTTGCCGGAGCTTGGCGCGCCCGGCCGGGTGACCGGCCTGCTGTGCATCGCCGAGAACATGATCAGCGCGTCCGCGATGCGGCCGGGCGACGTGATCACCTGCTGGGGCGGGCGCACCGTCGAGGTGCTCAACACCGACGCCGAGGGCCGGCTCGTGCTGGCCGACGGGCTGGCGTACGCCGCGGCCACGCTCGCCCCCGACGCCATCGTCGACCTGGCGACGCTCACCGGAGCGATCACGGTGGCGCTCGGCAAGCGGACCGCCGGCCTGTTCGCGTCCGATGACGCGCTCGCCGCGGCGCTGACGACCGCGGCCGAGGCGGCGGGGGAACGGGTCTGGCGGCTCCCGCTGGTCGAGGACTACCGGCCGGCGCTCGACTCCCCGGTCGCCGACCTGACCAACATCGGCAAGGCGGTCGACGTCTCCGGTGGCTCGATCACGGCGGCGCTGTTCCTGCGAGAGTTCACCGCTGGCCTGCCCTGGGCCCACCTGGACATCGCGGGCACGGCCCGCTCGGACTCCGACGACGGCGAGCTGACCCGGGGCGCCACCGGCTGGGGCGTGCGTACCCTGCTGCGCTGGCTCACCACCGAGCCGACGCCGGCCGGCGCTGGCGCGCTGGCTGGTGCCGGGGCCGGCGCGCGATCCTGACCCCCGGCCGCGGGCTCACGGCGGGCGTGGGCCGCGTCAGCCCGCCCGGTGTGCGGCGGCCGGCGGGCTGGCCGGCGCCGTCTCCTCGGCACGGGCTGGGCCACCGGCACTCGCTGTGTCGCCGGTACCGGCTGGGTCGCCGACGCCGGTCGCGGTACCGGCGTCGAGCCTGTCACCCGCGTCGGCCGGGGCGGGCAGGGCCGCGGTCCGCCGCCTGGCCCAGCGCAGGCTGTCTCGTTCGCCCATCACGACGGGCCAGCCGGCGAGCGCCTCCTCGATCGCCGGCCGGTCGGCGACCGCGAGGATCTGGACCGTCAGCTCGTCGACGTCGGCCTGGTGCACGTTGAAGTAGTCGAAGAACCGGCTCAGCAGGCCGCCGCCGGGGTGCGGCTCGCGCACCGCATAGAGCTCGCCGGTGCGCTCCACCCAGCGCACCTGGTAGGTAGCGGACGGGTCGTCGTGGACGGTCCAGCCCTCGCCGAAGCCGATCTCGTCGGACTCGCGCCGCCGCGGGTCCTGCTCGTAGAACTCCCGGATGTTCATGCGGCTGGCGTTCCCGGCGCCGCCGCGCGCAACCTGGCGGGCAGTCGCGCGCGGTGCGCGAGCCGGGCGGCATGGCGGGCCGCCGGCCGCGGCCGTCAGCCCGCGGGCGCGGTCGCCGAGCCGCCGGGCGCACCGCCGGTGCCGGTGCCGGGGCCAGCGGCCGTGCCGGCACCGGGGGCGACGCCGCCGCCGGGCGCGAGCGCGTTCAGCGCCTGCTCGTAGGCACGCGCGTCGGCCTCGGTGAAGTAGCGGGACAGCCGCAGCACCACGTCGGCGCGCTGGAAGGTGAACTCCTGCAGCAGCTGGCTCTGCCCGCTGGTGGCCCGCAGCTCCTGCGCCCGCCGGCTGGCGCCGGCCGGGTCCTGGAAGACCTCGATGCTGCCGCCCTGCTCGACCGGGTCCGGCGCGGTCACGGTCGCCGGGTTGATCCCGGTCCGGGCGTCCACGAAGGCGATCTTGCTGGAATACCCGTTGGGCTGGCCGAGCAGGTGGTTCGGGTCGGTGGCGGCGTCGAACACGATGGTCGTCTGCAGCGGCAGGCCAAGGCTCGCGAGCTGGATGGCCACCTGCTCGGCGGTGAGCCCGAGCGGCTCGGCGGAGTTCGGCGCGCCAGCGGAGGCCGACGGGGCCGGGGCCGGGGCGGCGGTGTTGTCCGAGTCGGTGACCATCTTGTTCAGCGTGTAGCCGATCAGCGCGGACACGATGGCTATCGCGAGATAGGCGATCACCACGGTGCTGGTGTCCCCCCGGTCCCGGCCGCCGCGGCCGACGGCGCGGCGCCGCGGAAGGAACCGTTGGCCCGACATGATCGCTCTCTCCTGGCTGTGGCCATGTCGCGTGGCGCGACTTCGGGTCGAAGGGCGCCCGCGGCTCGGCGCTGTCCGCCGAGCCGGCTCGGCGCGCTGGCCGGACTTGGTGTGTCGGCCGGCCCACGCGGATGTGCGTGGCTCGTCCACGTTACCGGCCTGGCCCCACCCGAGGCCGCGGGGGATTGGCGCGGCAACCACCTGCTCACGACGCCCGGCGGCGGCCACGGCGGCGGCTGGCGGGTCCTGGTGGGCGCGGTGGGTGTCGGGATGCCGACAGCGCTGTCGGGCGGGCCATGCGAGCGTGGCGGGCGATGACGACACGACACGGCCCTCTCGCCCGGCCGGCGCGGCGCGGCCGCGCCCGGTCAGCCGACCGGCGACGAGGTGGCCAGCACGGCCACCAGCAGGCCGTCGCCGGAGTTCAGCAGCATCGGGGTGAGCCGGCTGTCGTCACGCACGGCAGTCGCCAGCTCGCGCGTCGCCATGATCTCCGGGGAGCGCGCGGCCGGGTCGGCGGCCAGCCCTCCGGTCAGCGCCCCGGTGAAGGCCACCACGCCGCCCGGGCGCAGCAGCCGCAGCGCCTGGATCAGGTACTCGGGGTTCTCCCGCCGGTCGGCGTCGCAGAAGACCAGGTCGTAGGCGCCGTCGGTGAGCCGCGGCAGCACGTCCAGGGCCCGGCCGGTGATCAGCCGGCCGCGGTTGGGCGGCATCCCGGCGTCCGCGTAGGTGCGCCGGGCCAGGCGCAGGTGCTCGGCCTCGACGTCGATGGTGGTGAGCACCCCGTCGGTGCGCATCCCGCGCAGCAGCCAGGTCCCGGACACGCCGGTGCCGGTGCCGATCTCGACGACGGCACGGGCGCCGACCGAGGCGGCCAGAAAACGCAGGACAGCACCAGCGCCCGGGCTTACCGGGAGGATGCCCACCTCCTCGGCGCGGGCGCGGGCAGCACGGAGAACAGGGTCTTCCAGCAGGAAGCCCTCGGCGAAGGCGGCGGCTCGATCGTGGGCGCCGATGTCGATGTCCGGCATGACAGACGCAGCCTACGGGAACGGCGAACGACAGCGGCACGTTGCTCATGTCGACGTGTCCCGTGTCGAGCTGGCCGAGGGGAGAAGAGCGCGTGTCCGCAGCGGGATATGCCGCACCGTGGCCGGCCCGTCGAGTACGGTCCTCGAGAACCGAACGAGAGGCAGCCGTGACCGGACAGGACGCCAGACCGTCTGTCCGAGCGGCTGGAGAACCAGGCACAACCGGACAGCACCCCACCGTGCCCGTGGGCATGGACGCGTCACCTGCCGTCGGTACCGGGTCGCCGGCCGCCGTCCCGGCGCCGGCCGCTGACGTCGCCTGGGTGCCGCCGTCCTGGGAGGACGTCGTCCGGGAGCACGGCAACCGGGTCTACCGGCTGGCCTACCGCCTGACCGGGAACGCGCACGACGCCGAGGACCTCACCCAGGACGTGTTCGTCCGGGTGTTCCGCTCGCTGGCCGACTACACCCCCGGAACGTTCGAGGGCTGGCTGCACCGGATCACCACGAACCTGTTCCTCGACCGGATGCGCCGGCAGCAGAAGATCCGCTTCGACGCGCTGCCCGAGGACACCGAGCGGCTGGCCGGCCGGGAGGCGAGCCCGGAGACGGCCTACGCCGAGGCGCACCTCGACGCCGACATCGAGGCAGCGCTCGCCGCGCTGCCGCCGGACTTCCGGGCCGCCGTCGTGCTCTGCGACATCGAGCAGCTGTCCTACGAGGAGATCGCGCAGACGCTGGGCGTCAAGCTCGGCACGGTGCGCAGCCGGATCTCCCGCGGCCGGGCGATGCTGCGGGCCGCGCTCGCCGACCGCGCCCCGCGCGACTCGGCCGCCGCGCTGGCGGCCGCCGCCGAGCCAGCGGCCGAAGCCGCCCCCAGCCCGGTACCGCCACCGGCCGGGTCACCCCCGAACCCGCGCAGCGAAGGAAAGGGGGGAGCGCGACCCCGCGTCCGGCGCCGCCGTGCGGCGAGCGGCGGGGTCGGCGTCGAGCTCGGCGTAGCGCAGGAGAGCCGAGCGTGACCGCACGGCACCTCGGGGACCTGATCTGCCCGCTGGTCGACGGCCAGCTCCAGCACGACGAGCGAGACCGCGCGCTGGCGCACCTGGCGCACTGCCCGACGTGTCGGCACCTGGTGGCCGACTACCGACGGATGAAGCAGCGGCTGGCCGCCCTGGCCACCCCCACGCTGCCCGACACGCTCGCGGACCGGATCCTCGGCCTCGGCATCAGCCTCGGCGTCGGCCAGGCGCCCGCTGGCCAGCCCGGTCGGCCCGGCCTGCTGGGCCAACCGGGCCAGGGCAGCGGCGGCGCCGGCCGGGTGGGGCCGGGCTGGGCGCGGCCATGTGCCACCCCGGCCCTCTGGCGCGACGAGCCACGCTCGCACCGGCGGACCGCGCTCGGCACCGGGCCGCGCCGGCCGTCGCGGGTCCGTGCCGGGTCCCGCCCGCTCGCCGTCGGCGACCCGGTGCTGGCGAGCCGCCCGAGCCTGGCGGTACGGGTCGCGGCGGCCACGGTGACGGTTGCGGCGCCCGCGGTGGCGCCGACGGCGGCGGCGATGGTCGCCGCCAGCGCCGCCCAGCGGGCGCGCTCGACGGCGCGGGTCCGCGGGCAGGCGAGGCTGCGCCGGGCGCTGCTCGGGTCCGCCGCCGTCATGCTGCTCACCCTCGCCGGCTCGATGCTGCTCGACTCCTCGGGATCGGCGCGGACCCCGCGTCCCGGCGCGGATCCCACCGTCGGGCCGCCTGCCAGCGTCCGGACCGTGCAGTTCGCGAACGAGCCAGCTCGCCGGATGACGCCCTTGATCGCCCCGGTTGTGTTCCCCTCCTACCGCTAGGGCCGTTGCCGTCGGACCGCTAGGGCCTATCCCGCCGATCTTCCCGCCAAGGCCTCGCAGCGTGCCGAACGCGCGCCGTTCACGGCATCCCGCGGCCACAAGCGGCGATCACGCCAGCCCGCGGTGCCGTCGCCGGGATGGCGGGCGTGGGCGACGTTGTGGGCGTGGGCGCGCGGCTCACTCCACCCGCCCGCGGCTGCGGCCCCGATGGCCGTCTCGCCCGGTGGACCGCCGGCCATTGGGCGTGGTCGGGTTGGGCACTAGCCGATGCGCCCGCGTGCTGGCAAGCGGTGGGAATCGGCTGTGCCGCCGCTGTGGGAGAGTTCACGAACAGGCCTTACCGTAGATCCCGCGTACCTGGCTACGGACCGGCACGCGGCCGGACGAAAGCGGGCTCGGTTCGCGCACGGATCGGAGGGCGCGTGGGAGCGACCGACGGCGACGCCCCGACGTCCGACCACGCCCCACGGGCGCCCACCGCGGACAAGGCGCAGAAGTCGCCGGACGCGCCGTCCACCCCGACCCCGGCCGGGACGCCCGCCGCCTCTGCCGGGACGGCCACCAGGACCC
>JADGHD010000320.1 GCA_019689615.1 Frankia sp.
CCGCGGCCGGTGGGGGGGGGGGGCGCCCCCCCGGGGGGGCGGGCCGCGCGGCGGCCCCCCCCCCGCCCGCCGTGGCGGCGTGGGCGCTACTGGGCCTCGGAGAGCAGGCTGGCCAGGCGGGTGACCCCCTCGACGAGGTCCCTGTCGCCCAGCGCGTAGGACAGGCGGGCGTACCCGGGCGTGCCGAACGCCTCGCCCGGCACGATCGCCACGCCGACCTCCTCCAGGATCACCTGGCAGAGCTCGCTCGACGACTTCGGCGTCTTTCCGCGCAGCGTCCGGCCGACGATGTCGTGCAGCGACGGGTAGGCGTAGAAGGCACCCTCGGGCAGCGGGCAGCGCACGCCGGGGATCTCGCTGAGCATGCGGTGCATGGTCAGCCGGCGCCGGTCGAACGCCTCGCGCATCGTCGCGACCGCGTCCAGCGGGCCGCTGACCGCGGCGAGCGCCGCTGCCTGGGACACGTTGGCCACGTTCGACGTCGAGTGCGACTGCAGGTTGGTGGCCGCCTTGACCACGTCGGGCGGGCCGATCAGCCAACCCACCCGCCAGCCGGTCATGGCGTAGGTCTTGGCCACGCCGTTGAGCACCACGCACCGGTCGATGATCTCCGGGACCTCCACGGGCAGCGAGGTGAACCGGGCGTCGCCGTAGACCAGGTGCTCGTAGATCTCGTCGGTGACCACCCACAGGCCGGCCTCGGCCGCCCAGCGGCCGATCTCGCGGACCTCGTCCGGGCTGTGCACGGCGCCGGTCGGGTTCGACGGCGAGCAGAACAGCAGCACCTTCGTCCGCTCGGTGCGGGCCGCCTCGAGCTGCTCGACGGTCACCCGGTAGCCCTGCTCCGGACCGGTCACGACGTCCACGGGCACGCCGCCGGCCAGCCGGATCGCCTCCGGGTAGGTGGTCCAGTAGGGCGCGGGCAGCAGCACCTCGTCGCCCGGGTCGAGCAGGGTCGCGAACGCCTCGTAGACCGCCTGCTTGCCGCCGTTGGTGATGAGCACCTGGCTGGGCTCCACCGCGAGGCCGGAGTCACGGCGGGTCTTCTCGGCCACCGCCTCCTTGAGCTCGGGCAGGCCGCCCGCCGGCGTGTAACGGTGCATCCGCGGGTCGCGGCAGGCCTTCTCGGCTGCGGCGACGATGTGGTCGGGGGTCGGGAAGTCCGGCTCGCCGGCGCCGAACCCGATCACGTCGCGGCCGGCGGCCTTCATCGCCTTCGCGGTCGCGTCGACCGCGAGCGTGGCGGACGGCGCGATGCCGCCGATGCGGTGCGAGATCCTGCTCATGGTCACCATGCTGCCATGTCGGCGGGGAGTGCCGGCTGACGCCGGCCATGTCGGCTGGGGAGTGCCGGCTGACGCGGGTGCACGGGTGTCGGGGTGCCGGGCAGCGAGCCGCCAGACACCCCGTTCCCGCCAGGGGGTATGCTCAATGCACTCGGGCCAGTGGCACCGTGTGCTCGCACGCCCTTCGCGGGGTTGGAGCGGCGGTCGACGGGTCGAGTGGATCAAGGGGCGTGGCTCAATTGGAAGAGCACCGGTCTCCAAAACCGGCGGTTGCAGGTTCGAGTCCTGTCGCCCCTGCGTAGGTCTGACGATCGAGAGCGACGATCGAGAGTGGTGGAACTGTGGCGACCGACACGCGCGACGCGGCGCCGCGGGCCAGTCGGCCCGCGCGGGCCGGTGGCCGTCGTCGTACCAGCCCGCTGCGGTTCTGCCGCGAGGTCGTGGCGGAGCTGCGGAAGGTTATCTATCCGGGCCGGAGCGAGCTGATCACCTATGTGGTGGTCGTCCTGATTTTCGTGTCCGTCATGACCGCGATCGTGGCCTCCATCGACTTCGGCGTCACGAAGCTGGTGCTCGCGGTCTTCGGCTGAGGTAACCCGCCGTGTGCCACGAGGTCAGTGACAACCGTCCCAGCGCAGCCCTCGGGCGCACGACCCGTCACAGCCGAGCGTGCACCCTGCGGCGTCCACACGAGTAAGGATCGTCCGGTGTCCCAGTCTCCCGACCATGCCGCCTCCGAGCAGGGGGAGGCCCTCGACCGCCTCGACCCGCTCGCGGCTCTCGAGAACGACGAGGTGGCGAGCACGGACGCGGGCGGCGCCGCGCTGGGCGACGACGGCGCGGACGCCGAGCCCGCTCCCGCTGCCGAGTCGGCCGCCGAGGACGAGGATGACCTCGAGGAGCTGCGCCGGGCCCTCGAGGAGGCGCCCGGCGAGTGGTACGTGATCCACTCCTACGCGGGTTACGAGAACAAGGTCAAGACCAACCTCGAGTCGCGGATCCAGAGCCTCAACATGGAGGACTACATCTTCCAGATCGAGGTTCCGCTCGAAGATGTGCCGGTCGTCAAGAACGGCAAGCGCCAGATGGTCCAGCAGAAGAAGTACCCGGGTTACATCTATGTCCGGATGGACCTCACCGACCAGTCCTGGTCGGCGGTGCGCAACACGCCGGGTGTGACCGGCTTCGTCGGCCTGACGAACAAGCCTTCGCCGCTGCGGCGCGAGGAGGTGCTCGCCATCCTCGCGCCCACGGTCAAGAAGGAGCAGAAGAAGGCCGAGCCGGTCCGCGTGCAGGAGTTCGAGGTCGGCGAGTCTGTCACCGTGATGGACGGCCCGTTCGCCACACTGCCCGCCACGATCAGCGAGATCAACATGGATGCCCAGCGGCTCAAGGTCCTGGTCTCCATCTTCGGCCGGGAGACTCCGGTCGAGCTGCAGTTCAACCAGGTGGCGAAGATCTGAGAACCAGGAAGAGCAGATGCCCCCCAAGAAGAAGAAGATCACTGCGGTGATCAAGCTCCAGATCAACGCGGGCAAGGCGACGCCGGCGCCCCCGGTCGGCCCGGCGCTCGGTCAGCACGGCGTCAACATCATGGAGTTCTGCAGGCAGTACAACGCCGCGACCGAGTCGCAGGCTGGCAACGTCGTGCCGGTCGAGATCACGGTCTATGAGGACCGTTCGTTCTCCTTCGTCACCAAGACGCCGCCGGCCGCGAAGCTGATCCTCAAGGCCGCCGGCATCGAGAAGGGCAGCAAGGCGCCACACCGGGACAAGGTCGCCAAGCTGACCGCGGCCCAGATCCGCGAGATCGCCCAGACCAAGCTGCCGGACCTCAACGCGACCAGCCTCGAGGGCGCCGAGAAGATCATTGCCGGCACCGCCCGGTCGATGGGCATCACCATCACCGACTGACCAGCCGGCCCCGTCAGCGCTGCGGCTTCTCGCGCTGGCACAGCCAGCACCACCGAGGGCCGGCCCAGGTCGCGAGCCGGCCGGCCCGTCGGGCAGACAACACAGGACTGACGCCGGTGGGAGGGCCTGCCCGGCCCGCCAGTACCACAGGAGAAGAACATGAAGCGAAGCAAGGCGTACCGCGCCGCCGCCGCGAAGGTCGACCCGACCCGGCTCTACAGCCCGTACGAGGCCGTGCAGCTGGCCAAGGAGACGTCGACCACGAGGTTCCCGGCCACCGTCGAGGTCGCGTTCCGTCTCGGGGTCGACGCCCGCAAGGCCGACCAGATGGTCCGCGGCACGGTGAACCTGCCGCACGGCACCGGCAAGTCGCCGCGGGTCGCGGTGTTCGCCGCCGCGGAGAAGGCCGCCGAGGCCACCGCCGCCGGTGCCGACATCGTCGGCAGCGACGATCTGATCGCCCGGATCCAGGACGGCTTCCTGGACTTCGACGCCACCGTGGCCACGCCCGACCAGATGGCCAAGGTCGGCCGGATCGCCCGGATTCTCGGCCCCCGCGGCCTGATGCCTAACCCCAAGACCGGCACGGTGACCCTCGACGTCGCCAAGGTGGTCAAGGACATCAAGGGCGGTAAGATCAACTTCAAGATCGACAAGCAGGGCAACCTGCACATCGTCATCGGCAAGACCGACTTCACGCCGCAGATGCTGGTCGAGAACTACGGCGTGGCCCTTGACGAGATCGTCCGGTCCAAGCCGTCCGCGGCCAAGGGCCGGTACCTGAAGAAGATCACCATCACCACCACGATGGGCCCGGGTATCCCGGTCGACCCGAACCGGACCCGCAATCTCCTGGAGGAAGTGGCCGCCTGACGGCCCGCCGCCTGGTTTTCGGGGCGTCCCGGCACCGCCGGGGCGCCCCGTCGCCGTCTGTGGGCCGGCGGACCGGGCCGCCGGCGCCGCCCGGCCCGGCGGCGGGGCCGCGCGCCGCGGCGCGCGCCGCGGTCGGGGGGCGGGGGCGGCGGGCGACGCCGGGCCAGGCGGCTGAGCCGCTCGCCGGTCCGCGCGCCGTGCCCGGCGGCCCGTGGCGGCGGGTGGCGGGCGGCCGGCGCCATAGCCGGTCGGCGCCGGCCGGGAGCCGCCTGATGGCCCTGATATTCTGGCTGGGAGTTCCACACCAAAGACCGCTGGTCGCTGTCCGCCTGCTCCGCCGGTGGACGGCCGAAGGATCCGGAGACCCGGGCGGCCCGCGCAGGTGACGGACGCGAGCCGCCTCGGGCGGTGCCGGTGGCGTACGCCGCCGGGCCCCTCGCCCGTGTTTTTCGCCCCGAGCGCCTGCGCCGGGGCGTTTGTCGTCTGCGGGGCCTTTCGGGCACGGCCGGCCAGTCCCCCCGAAGGAGCCCGATGGCGAATCCGGAGAAGAGCGCCGCGGTGGCGGAGATCACTGACCAGTTCCGTGGTTCCACCGCCGCCGTCCTGACCGAGTACCGCGGCCTGACCGTCAGCCAGATCACCGAGCTGCGGCGGTCGCTCGGGGCGAACGCGAAGTACACGGTCGTCAAGAACACCCTCACCAAGATCGCCGCTGAGCGCGCCGGCCTCACCGGCCTCGACGACCTGCTCGTCGGGCCGACCGCGGTCGCGTTCGTCACCGGCGACCCGGTCGAGGCGGCCAAGGGCCTGCGCGAGTTCTCCCGCGCCAACCCGGCGCTGGTGATCAAGGGCGGCGTCTTCGAGGGCAGGACGATGACGCCCGAGGAGATCCGCAGGCTCGCCGACCTGGAGTCCCGCGAGGTCCTGCTGGCCAAGCTGGCCGGCGCGATGAACGGCTCGCTGGCCAAGGCCGCTGGCCTGTTCGCCGCCCCGCTCTCGCAGGCGGCCCGGCTCGTCGAGGCCCTGCGCCAGCAGCGCGAGGGCCAGGGCGACGCGGCCCCGGCGGCCGAGGAGGCCCCGGCCGCGGTCGCCGTCGAGTAGTCCCCGCCGCGCCGGGCAGGCACGGCACACCACCTCATCCATCAACCCCAGGCTCCCGCGGCAACATCGCAGGAAGCATCAGCAGGAAGGACGCCACCATGGCGAAGCTCTCGACCGACGAGCTGCTCGACGCGTTCAAGGAGATGACGCTGCTCGAGCTCGCCGAGTTCGTGAAGCAGTTCGAGGAGACCTTCGGCGTGACCGCGGCGGCCCCGGTCGCGGTCGCCGCCGCGCCGGCCGCCGCCGGTGCCGGTGGCGCCGAGGCGGCCGCCGCCGAGGAGAAGGACGAGTTCGACGTCATCCTCGAGGCGGCCGGCGACAAGAAGATCCAGGTCATCAAGGAGGTCCGCGCCCTGGTCAGCGGCCTGGGCCTGAAGGAGGCCAAGGACCTGGTCGACAGCGCGCCGAAGCCGGTGCTGGAGAAGGTCGCCAAGGACGTGGCCGACAAGGCGAAGGCCGCTCTCGAGGGCGCCGGCGCCACCGTCACCGTCAAGTAGGACTCCGCGCCACGACCGCCGGCCCAGCCGCCTCGCGCGGCGGCCGGCGGACACCGGCCGGCTGGCCCGTCACGTGAGCCGTGGCGGCCCCCGCGCAGGGGAGCCGCCACGGCTCACTTCTTGTGCCGGCGGCGCGCGGGCCGGGGTCGTGGTCCCCGGCGGGCCGATGGGTTACGGTCGCTCTCCGGTGCGGGTGCCAGCCAGTGAGCGGCTGGCGACGGACCGTCGCGAGCGGCTGACGGGCCAGCGACTGGCCAGTCCGGCATGGGCTGCGACCACTTCCGGGTGGCCGGCGCGGGGCGGTTGGCCGATGCTGGTAGGACGCCGCGCGGCGGCCGCCGGTGGGGACGCTCCGCGGAGGCGGTGGGGCCGCTCGGCGGCTGGCGGGAGCTCCGCGCGGTGGTGGCG
>JADGHD010000321.1 GCA_019689615.1 Frankia sp.
CTTCCCCACCGACACCACCCGATCAGCCATCCAACTGATCAAAAACGGCGTCCTCGACCGCCACCCCACCCTCAACATCATCCTGCCGCACGGCGGCGGGAACCTGCCCTACCACGCCGCCCGCCTCACCCACGTCGGCACACCCCTCGGCTACGGCATCGACGCCACCACCGTCCGCCGCGCCCTCAACCGGCTCTACTACGACACCGCCGGCCCGATGTCGCCCTACCAGACACCCACCCTGCTCGCCGCCACCGCCAGCAGCCACATCCTGTTCGGCACCGACTACAACGCCCTACCCGCCAGCGCCGTCCCCGCCCTCATCACCGCGTTCAACACCGACCCAGCGCTGAACCCCGGCACCCGCCGCCGGATCAGCCGCGACAACGCGCTCGACCTCTTCCCCGGAATCGCCAGCAAGATCGGCAGGTAGGCCAGGTGATCGATGCGTGACGCTGACCCCTTCCTCGGGCCCGCGGCCGGTGGCGGCCCGGTCTCCGGCGGCGGCCCCGTCTCCGGTGGCGGGCCCGTCTCCGGCGGCGGGCCGGGGTCCGGTGGCGGGCCGGGCCGGCAGCCGCCGCCGCTGCCGTGGGCGCTCCAGCGGGCCGAGGCCGAGATCGACGTCGACGAGGCCAACCCGATGGTCGTCCAGGACCCGCCCGGCGCCCAGCTTCCCGCGGTCGTCCTGCGGGTGCCCCCGTACCTCGCGGCGGCGCTGGCCCAGCTGCTCGACGGCTGGACGACGGTGCGGGAGGCGGCCGGAGCCGAGGCCGAGGAGGAATGGCTGATGGTCGCCCACGCGCTGCACCTGGCGGCCCGGATCGCCGCCGGGCCGCACAGCCACGCCTACCCGGAGATCGTCGCCCGGCTACGGCACGCGCCGCCGGACGGCGGCCTCCCCGCCTGGCTGGCCCCACACCAGCTCCGCGACCAGCGGCAGGCGCCGCTGCCGCCGGAACCCCCACCGGCTCCACCGCCACCGCCACCGCCGAGTCGTGCGCAGCGATGAGCGCCGAGCGGGCGACGTCGGGCCGACCATGCGGGACAGTCCGTTCATCCTGATCGGCGGCCTCGCCGGCCGGCCGCACCCATTGCGCCCGCTCGCGCACGCGCTCGGCGACTCCGTGCACTGCCGCGGCCTCGACCTGCCCGGCCACGACGGGCGCCGGCCGCCGCCGCAGGACGTGCGCGCGGCCGCCGCCCGCCTGCTGCCGGCGGTGCTGCTGGCCCAGCCCGAGGGGCCATACCACCTCGGCGGCGTCGACTTCGGCGGGATCGTCGCCTACGAGCTCGCCCGCCTGCTGCGCAGCCTCGGCCAGCCGGTCGCCCGGCTCGTCCTGTTCGACGCGCCGCTGGCCGTGCCCGGGCAGCCGCCACCGGCGGTCGACCCGGTCCGCGCGGTGCGCGAGCTCGCTCGCCTGCGCCACCTGACCTGCCTGTGGCAGGGCGGCTGTGACTGCGGGGTCGACCACAGCCAGCCGCTGTCGGCGCAGGGCGCCCGGATCGCCCGGGCGCTCGGCGCCACCGACCCGGCCCGGCACGAGGAGCGCATCCTGTCCGCGGTCACCGCCTACACCGCGGCGCTGCGCGCCTACGCCGCCTACTGGCCACGCCCGTCCGACGTGCCGACCGTCCTCGTGCATCCCGCGCAGCCGTCGCCGGACTGGGGCCGGCCGTCCCAGGTGGCCACCTACGACACCGCGTGCACAGGCTGGGAGTTCGTGGGGCTGGCCGACTTCCGCCACGCCGCGCTCCCGGCGAGCCGGCTCACCCTGTTCGCCCAGCCGCACCTGGCCGCGATCGCCGCCCTGGTCCGCGTCCTGCTCGGCCCGGACCGCGCCGCCCGGCGGCGGCCACCGCAGCCACCGCGACCACCCCAGCCCGACGCCACCCCCGGCCAGGGCCCGCGGCGCGAGCCCGTCACCGTCGTCTGAGCCCGCCGCCACCGGCCGCTCCCCGGATCAGGGCTTCGATCTTCCGGGGCGGGAAGAGCCGCCCCCGCGGCCATGTTGCCGGCGGTATGACCATCACCGATCCGATCGGAATAAGCGGCTTGGGCCTCGATGCCAACGCCGGACCAGCAGCCGAGGCAGAGGCCGCCGTCCGGCTGGAAGAACTGGGCTACCGGACGCTGTGGCTGGCCGGCGGCCAGAGCAACAACCTCCCCCAGATCAGCGCCGTCATCCGGGCCACCTCGACGCTGCGGGTGGCCAGCGGCATCCTCCCCGTCCTCCAGGTGCCCCCTGCCGAGACCGCGGCGGCGTACGCGGAGCTGGAAGCCGAGCACCCCGGCCGGTTCATCGTCGGCCTCGGCGGCGCGCACGGGCCGAAGCCGCTGCAGACACTCAACGCCTACCTCGACGCCCTGGACGCCGCGCGGCCGCCGGTGCCCGCCTCGGCGCGGATCCTCGCCGCGCTCGGCCCGCAGATGCTCGAGCTGGCGCGCGACCGGGCCAGTGGCGCCTACCCCTACCTGGTGACCACCGACTACGTCGGCAAGGCCCGCGAGCTGCTCGGGCCCGGCCCGACACTGGCCGTCCTGGTGCCCGTCATCCCGATCACCGACCCCACGGCGGCGCGGGAGTTCGCGCGCGCCCTCCTCGGCATGTTCGCGACGATCCCCGGCTACCGGAACAACTTCGCCCGGATGGGCTTCACCGAGGCCGACATCACCGGGCTGAGCGACACCTTCCTGGACGCCGTCACCGTGTGGGGCGACCTGGACCGGATCGCCGCGCGGGTGCGCGAGTACCAGGCGGCCGGCGCCGACCAGGTGGCGCTCGGCATCCGGCTGCCCGAGGACGGCTCGGCCGGCGACGCCGCCACCTGGCAGGCCCGCCTCGCGTCGGCCCTGCTGGGCTGACCCGCCGCGGCGGTCAGGCGGGGGCGTCTGGCGTGGTCTCGAGGATCTCGTCGACGGCGCGGCGGGGGGTCGGTGCCAGCGGAGCGGCCTGCGGCTGCGGGTAGCCGACGCGCAGCAGCATCTGGATGTGCCCGAGGCCGCCGGCGACCGCGCCGAGCAGCGCCCGGGTGGACGGCAGGTCCACCGCCTGGCCCAGCGGCGAGGCGGCCGCCCCGCGCGCGGTCGCGGTCAGCAGCACCCGGCCCAGGGCCTGGCCGGCCATCAGCCGGTCGGCCGGGGTGTCGGCCGAGCTGCCGATGCCGACCACGGTCGGCCGTTCGACCGACACCTGGCCCAGGGGCAGCCCGGCGTCGCCGGTGATCTCGAAGTCGCGCAGGACGAACTCGGACTGGCGCTCGTCGTTGCTGACCACCGCCGATGGCGGGATCCCGTCCGCAGCCCCGCCCGCCTGCCGGCGCCAGCGGCCGAGCTCCTCGCGGTAGGCCGGGTCGTGGGTCTCGATCCAGTCGGCGTGCGCCAGCAGGACGGCGACCTCCACCCGAAGCTGTGGGTCGTCGAAGGAGCGCAGCCAGGACCCCTCCGCCTCGGCCGCCCGGCGCAGCGCCACCACGTCCTCGTGGGCCAGCGGGACGGGCTGGAACGGCCGGCGGTCGGTGTGCCGGCGCTCGATCGCCGCCGCGAGCGCCAGCTCCTCGGCGCTGGCCTCGCGGGCACCGACGACCCGGATCGTGGCCAGCGGGCTGTCCGCGCCGACCGGCCCGTCCGCCAGCGGCCCGAGCTCCACCCGCGGCTCCAGCCCGCGCGCCCGCAGCGCGACCCGGGCGTGCAGCAGCGCCGCGCCGCAGCTGAGCAGAAGCTGCCGGCCGGTCGGGTCGAGCACCGCCAGCAGCCGCGCCGGCTCCGGGTACAGGTACAGGCCGGCCCCGTCGTGCCGCCAGCGCCACGGCTGGGTGTTGTGGATCGACGGCGCGAGCCCGGCCAGCCGGACCACGTCACGGACGAGATCGACGGGAAGCCCCGGAGTCGTGACCATGATCGTGGCTCCTGTCCGTGCTCGGTGCTCCGGCGGGCGCTGGCATAGGCCCTGCCCGCATCGTGACATCAGGGCCGGGATCCGCCCAGGGTGGCCGCGGCCACCGGCCCGCCGCGCCAGGCGCGGCGCGCGAACCCTCCGACGCCACGCGGCGGCCGGTCAGAGCGGGGCGGACCAGTAGACCCGCGTCCCGCGGCCGTTCGGGCCTGGGCCGATCTCGCACTCGCCGCAGACCTGGTCCGCGCGGCTGGCCATGTTCGCCAGGCCGCTGCGCCGGGTCGGCTCACCCACGCCGACGCCGTCGTCGATGACCTCGACGAGGACCCGCCCGCCCTCGACGGCCACCCGCACGTCGACGCTGCTCGCCCTGGCGTGCCTGGCCGCGTTGGACAGGCTCTCCCGGACCACCGCGAGCACGTGGTCGCCGGTCCCGCCGTCGGCCGCCGTGTCCACCGGGCCCTCGAACCGCAGCCGCGGCGCGTAGCCGAGCATCTCGGCCATCTCGTCGACGACCGCCAGCACCTGCGAGCGCAGCCCCGCCGCGCCCGGCGGGGTGGAGCGGCCGCGCAGCTCGAACACCGTCTGGCGGATCTCGCGCAGCGTGGCGTCCAGGTCCTCGACGTAGGTGGCCATCCGCGCCGCGCGGTCGGGCCGGTCCTCCGCCGCCGCCAGCCCCTGCAGGCCGAGCGCCACAGCGAACAGCCGCTGCATCACGTGGTCGTGCAGGTCGCGGGCGATCCGGTCGCGGTCCTCCAGCACCGACAGCCGGTTCTTCGCCGCCCGCGACTCCGCGAGCTCCAGCGCGATCGCGACGTGGCCGGCGAACCCGGCGGCCATCTCGACGTCCGGGTCGCCGTAGCCGTCGGCCCGCCGCCGCCGGCCCAGGAGCAGCACCCCGGCCGTCGCCTGGGTCGCGACCAGCGGCACCGCCAGCAGCGGTCCGACGTCCAGGTCGACCCCGAACCAGGTGGCCAGCTCCGCCTGCCCGTTCGTGCTGACCAGCGGCACCCCGTCCCGCGCCGCCCGGCCGGCCAGCGTGGACTCGGGCGGGATCGCCAGGCCGCGCAGCGCGTCGGCCCCGTCCCCGTCGGCGACCTCGACCCACAGCCGCCCGGGCGCCGCGGGGTCACCGGACGCGGCCCCCGCGCGGTCCGCCAGCGCGAGCGCGGCGAGGTCAGCGCCCGCGATCTCGCGCGCCTGGCGGACGATCAGCGCCAGCGGCTCCGGCCCGTCGGCGAGCAGGTGGCGGGTGATGTCGGCGGACGCGGCCGACCACTGCTGGCGCCGCTGCGCCTCGCCGAACAGCCGGGCGTTGTCGATCGCCACCGCGGCGCTGGCCCCGAGCGCGAGCACCAGTTCCTCGTCCTCGGCGGTGAACGGCCGGCCGCCGCGCTTCTCGGCCAGGTAGAGGTTGCCGAAGACCTCGCTGCGCACCCGGATCGGCACGCCGAGGAACGTGCGCATCGGCGGGTGGCCCGGCGGGAAGCCGACCGCCCGCGGGTGCTTGGAGATGTCGTCCAGCCGGACCGGGTGCGGCTCGGCGATGAGCAGGCCGAGCACGCCCTCGCCGCGCGGCGTCCGCCCGATCCGCTCCACGACCTGGTTCTCCAGGCCGACGTGGATGAACCGCTCCAGGTGGTCGCCGCCGGGGGCGAGCACGCCGAGCGCGCCGTAGCGGGCGTCGACCAGCTCGCACGCCGCCTCGACGATCCGCCGCAGCACCAGGTCGAGGCTGAGGTCGGCGGCGATGATCCGGTGCGCCCGCAGCAGCCCGCGCAGCCGGCTCTGCGTCGCCATCACGTCCTGCGCCCGCTCCACCAGCTGCGCGAGCAGCTCGTCGAGCTCCAGCCGGGCGACGACAGGGAACGTCAAGTCCGCGCCAGCGCTGCTGGGCGCCGCTTCCGGCTGGCGGGCGGCCGGAGGCGTCGGAACGGCCCTGTCCGGTGACGCCGGATGGTCCGCGACATCGGGCTCCATGCCTCCTGACGGTAGTGGAGATGGTGTGTCCCGGAAGCCCGATGCGACGAGGGCGGAGTGTGGCGCGCCGAACGGTTATGCCAGCGGGACCACGGTCGGACACCACCTATGGGCACCGGGTGGCATATGTGACGAGGGCGCCCCCCCCCCGGGGCGGGCCCCCGCCCCCCCCCGCGCCGGGGCGGCCCGCGGCCCCCCC
>JADGHD010000005.1 GCA_019689615.1 Frankia sp.
GCCCAGATGGTGAGCGCGGCGGCGAGCGCGCAGCCGCCGACTCCCATCCCGGCTCCGCCGCCGCCGGAGCCGGTCGACCTCGACGAGGTGTGGGTCGCGGAGATCGGTACTGACGAGCCAGCCGGTGACGAACTGCCGGCGGATGACGACGCCGAGCCGGACGGTCCGTCCACCGAGCTGGTGCTCGCGGAGGACCGGGCGGTCGCGATGTTCACCGCTTACCTGCGGCCGCGGGCGGCGATCGCGCCACCGCGGCTCGAACCGGACGCCGACCAGGATTCCGAGGTCGACGCCGACCCGTTCGCGGGCAGCGGCGCGCTGACTCCCGCTCTCCCCGACATCGGGCCCGGTTGGATTACCGAGACCGGTAACCCGGACGAGTCCGCGGTGCCGCGGATCCGGTTCGCCGAGCTTCACGCGCTCTGGGACGACGAGGTCGACCTCAAGCCGGTGGGGACGCCCAAGGGCCCCGCGACGCCGCTCGCGGCCACTACCGCCGAGATCCCCCTCGCCGAGCCGATTTCCGAGCCATCCGGCGCGTTGGCCCTGCCGGCGGCGCAGCCGGCCGCGCCCGCCGCGGCGTCCACGGCGCTCACCGGGCCGGCGGCCACGGGCGGCCTACCCGTGCCCGCCCTGGCGACGACTGCCACGCCCGCCACGCCCGCGACGCCCGCCACGACGGCGACCGGGGCAGGCGGCGAGCCGCCGTCCGCGGACGCCCCGGCCGGCGAGCAGCCGCTGACCGACACCGCCGCGATCCGGATCGGCGCGCGAGCCCGGGCCAAGGCGGCCCGCCGCGGCGCGCGTCGTCGCCGGGTCATCACCGTCGTCGCGGCGCTGCTGGCCGGGCTGATCGCGGTCGCCGTCCCGCTGGCGCTGCGTACGTCCAACAGCCCGGGCCAGGGCACGGAAGCCGGGGTCATCGTCGGCGAGCCCACCCCGGCGCCGGCCGAGCCCGCCCAGACAGGTGCGCCAACGGAACCGGCCGGCGAGCCCGTGCCGCCGCCCGCTGCCAGCGCCGAGGCCACCGCGGACGCGGGCGCGACCCCCGCGACCACGCCGGTCGTCGACGAGTCGGGCAGGCCCGGGGTGCCCGGGGTCCTGCTGGAGCGGGCGGCCGGCGGGGTGTCGGTGCGGGTGGTGGCGCCGTTCAACGGCGGGCCGGTGACCTCGTACACCGTGACGGCGACGCCCGGCGGCACCCAGACCCTGACCGCGCCCGGCACGCTCCTCATCCCGGTCAGCGGCTGCGCCGAGACCACGGTGACCGTGCGCGCGGTCGGGCCGAACGGCACGTCCGACCCGTCGCCGCCGGCCAAGGAGATCGGCTGCGTCCCGCCGGGCGCCCCGCGGTCGGTCACCGCGGCCCAGCCGGCCGGGCCGAACGGTGACGTGGTGATCACCTGGCAGGACCCGGCCGACACCGGTGGCCCGGGGGTGGCGCCCAGCTACGTCGTCACCGTCTACCGGCTGACCGGCGACTCGCAGGTGGTCACCGACACCCTGACCGTCTCCGGCCGCCGTTACACCCGCGGCGCCCCCAGCGACGCCGACCCCTACTTCCAGATCACCGTCGCCGCCCGCAACCCAGCCGGCACCGGTCCCGCCGTCACCGCCTACGACGTCAGCCCGCGCACGGGCGGCGCGGCGCAGGGCCGGTAGGCACCGGCGCGGCCGGCGTCGCCCGGTCGGGGAACCCGCGCCGCCGGACCTCGCGGGGATCAGCCGACGGCCTGGGCTGTCCGGGCTGAGCCGTGCTGCCGGCAGGCCACGCACGGCTCAGCCCATTTCTTGGGACTGGGCTGCCAGCCGCGGCGCGCATAGTGGGCTTACGCCTACCCCGGGAAGCGGCCCAGCCCCATCGGAATCGGGCGTGATCATTTCTAGCGTGATGGTCACCGTCGGACCGATTCCATCTGGAGCGATGATGACCACGCGGGGAGTACCGATCCCGGCTCTGGAGACGAGGGGCCTGACCCGCATCTTTGGCGAGGGCGACCGCGCCGTGCGGGCGCTCGCCGGCATTGACCTCACGTTTGCCGCGGGCACGTTCACCGCCGTCATGGGGCCCTCGGGCTCCGGCAAGTCGACCTTCCTCGGCTGTGTCGCCGGTATCGACCGGCCCACCGCCGGCCGGGTGATCGTGGCGGGCCAGGACGTGTCGGACTGGGACGAGGACCGCCTGGCGCGGCTACGTCGTCACCGGCTCGGGTTCGTCTTCCAGGACTTCCACCTGATGCCCTACCTGACCGCCGCGGAGAACGTTGGGCTTCCGCTGCGGCTGGCCGGCCAGCGCCCGAACCGCCGCTATGTGCTCGACCTGCTCGGCCGGGTCGGCCTCGGCAACCGCGCTGGCCATCTGCCCGGCCAGCTGTCCGGCGGCCAGCAGCAGCGGGTCGCGATCGCCCGCGCCCTGGTCACCCGGCCGGCGGTGGTACTCGCCGACGAGCCGACCGGAGCGCTCGACTCGGCGTCCGCCCGCGGGGTGCTCGAGCTGTTGCGGGACTGCGTGGACCAGCTCGGCCAGACCGTCGTGATGGTCACCCATGACCCGGTCGCCGCCTCCTACGCCGACTCCGTCATCTTCCTGGTCGACGGCCGGCTGGCCGGCCGGATCGACGCTCCCACCGCCGACGTGGTCGCCGCCCGGCAGGCGCACCTGGACGAGCTGGTGGTGGCGCGATGATCGGCCTGGCCCTGCGCTCGCTGCGGTTCCGGCGAACCGAGTCGGCCGCGACCTTTCTCGCCGTCCTGCTCGGGACGATCCTGATCGGCTCGTTCGCCACCCTCGCCGAGACCGCGATCGGCCTCGACGGCCACGCGGAGGACCGGGATGCGTTGATGATCATGGGCGGCGTCGTCGGTGGCTGGGGTTCGGTGATCGTGCTGTTCTCGGTCGCCTCGACGGTCGGCATCACGGCGGCGCGGCGGGCCAGCGAGATCGGCCTGCTGCGCACGATCGGCGCCGCTCCCGCCCAGGCCAGGCGGCTGATCGTGGCCGAGGTGGCGGCCGTCGCGGTCTGCGCCGCGCTGCCCGGGGCCGTGGTCGCGCTCGGGACCGGCTGGCTGCTGCTCGCCATGCTGCACGGCCGGCTGATCGACGAGTCCATCGGCTATGGCGGCGGGCCGGGGTCCGTCGGCAGCGCGGCCAGCCTGGTCGTGCTGGTGAGCGTGGTCGCGGCGGCGATCGCCGCGCGCCGGGCGACCCGGGCGCCGGCCAGCGTCACGCTGCGCGAAAGCGTCGCCGAGGCCGGCCGGATGCGCTGGTACCGGGTCGCGGCCGCGCTGGCGCTGATCGTCTACGGGGCGGGCATGGGCGTCGTCACGGTGACCGTTGCGGACGACTCGGCCGACCCGTACGAGGCGATGGCCACCAGCGGTTCCAGCTCGATCCTGGTCGGCGTTGGCCTGGCGCTGCTCGCCCCGGTGCTGCTGCGCTGGCTGGCCACGCCGGCGTCCTGGCTGGCCGGTATCCGCCCGGGCGTCTTGCTGGCCGCGCACAACGCGACCCGGCGGGCGCATCGGCTGGCCGGCGTGCTCGCCCCGGTCATCGTGCTCACCGCGGCGGCGACCGGCACGCTCATGCTGGTCAGCATCGACCTGCGCACGCTGCCCAACAACGCACCCGATGCCGACTCCGACACGATCAACCTGCTGAACTACGTCGTCGTCGGGATGCTCTCGCTGTTCGCGGCGATCATGGTGATCAACTCCTACGCGGCTGGGATGGCCGACCGTCGGCTGGAGCTGCGCCGGCTGTGGCTGCTGGGCGCGCCGACAAGCCAGATCCGGCGGTCGGTGGCCGCGGAGGCCGGGATCATCGTCGGCGTCGGCCTGGTGCTCGGCTGGATCGCCTCGCTCGCGACCATCGTCCCGTTCTCCGTGGCCCGCGACGAGGGTGTGGTCCCGGACGGCCAGCTGTGGATCGTGCCGCTGATCGCCATCGGCGTCGTCCTGCTCACGCTGGCGGCGGCGGACGGCGCGGTCCGCCGGGTGCTGCGGTCAGGCCAGTACGGCGAGACGGCTCCGGTCGCGGGCAGGACGCCGGTCGCCAGCCGGGCCGGCTGAGTCCCGGAGGCCATGTCCGTATTGCCCCGTCCGCCTCGGCCGATGGCGGCTGCTCCCGAGCGAGCCGCAGCCGGCCGAGGCGTTCGGCGCTTCTTGGTCGTCGGCGTGAACCGCGCCCACTTGGAGCACTTCCGGCGCCGTGGGCTCGAGCCGCCGGTCATCCGCGCGAAGCCACGCCTGTCCCCGTCGCCGACCTGGTGGCGTAGCCGATGACGGGCGGCTGACGAGGGGATGGCTTGCCGCCGACCTTCGGCTGGCCGGCGGGAGGCGGGAGGCGGGACCTAGCCCTGGGGCCCGGCGCCCGTCGCCGGGCTGGGTGGCCAGTCCAGGCCGGAGAGCGAAGCCAGGGCGTGGACCAGCGCCTGGGTGCCGTTCCGGCCGCGGCCCTGGGCCTGTAGCGCGACGTAGAGCTGCTCGGCGAGGGCGAGGCCGGGCAGCGCGAGCCGGGCCCGGCGGGCCTCGGCCAGCGCGATGCCGAGGTCCTTGACCATGTGGTCGACGAAGAAGCCGGGGGCGACGTCGCCGGCGATGACCCGGGGCGCCAGGTTGGCCAGCGACCAGCTGCCCGCGGCGCCGCTGCCGACCGCCGCGAGTACCTGCTCGATGTCGAGGCCGACCCGGTAGGCGTAGAGCAGCCCTTCCGCCATGGCGACCATCGAGCTGGCGATCAGGATCTGGTTGACCATCTTCGTGTGCTGGCCCGCGCCATGGCCGCCCAGCCGGGTGATGGTGGTGCCGAGGACCTCGAACGCCGGCCTGACCGCGTCGAACACCTGCGCCGGGCCGCCGACCATGATGGACAGCGTCGCGTTGCGGGCACCCACGTCACCGCCCGAAACCGGTGCGTCCAGGGCGTGAACGCCTTTGCCCGCGGCCTGCTGACCGATCTCGACGGCCAGCGAAGGCTCGCTCGTCGTCATGTCGACCAGCACCGCCCCGGGTGCGACTCCCGCCAGCGCCCCCCGCGGGCCGAGCAGCACCTCCCGGACGTCCGCGGGAAGGCCGACCATCGAGAACACGACGTCGCTGCGGGCCGCGACCTCGGCCGGCGTGTCCGCCCAGGCCGCCCCGTCGGCAAGCAGCCCCCTGGCCCGCTCGCGGGTCCGCGTCGTCACCGTGACCGCGTAGCCCTTGCGCAGCAGGTGCCCACACATCGAGGCACCCATGACGCCGGTACCGATCCACCCGACCCGGGTCGACCCCGGTGACACCGTCGGCGGCGGCAGCAGCTCGGAAGCGGGGGCAGACGGGGGCTTGGACGACTCCGCGGGCATGGCCGGACCATACCCGTCGCTCCCCGGCCCCGCGCCGCGCCGGCCGTCGGCCACCGCAGCCGCAGACACGCCCCGGCGTGAAGGACGGCGAGCGCTGCCTAGACGTGGGCGGCGCGGATCTCGCGCTTGAGGATCTTCCCGGTGCCCGAGCGCGGCAGGGGCTCCGCGGTGAGCCAGATCTGGGCTGGGACCTTGAACGGGGCAAGCCGGGCGGCGGCGTGCCCGCGCAGGCTGTCGACGGTCGCTTGCGAGCCGGGCCGCAGCCGGACGACGGCGGCGACCTCCTCGCCGAGGGTGTCGTGTGGGCGGCCGAAGACCGCGACCTCCAGCACGTCCGGGTGCTCGTAGAGGGCGGACTCGACCTCGAGGCTGGAGATGTTCTCGCCGCCGCGGATGACGATGTCCTTGGCCCGGTCGACGATGTAGAGGAAGCCCTCCTCGTCGATTCGGCCGATGTCGCCGGAGTGCAGCCAGCCGTCGGTGAAGGTGGCGGCGGTCTCCTCGGGGCGGCGCCAGTAGCCGAGGACGACGTTCGGACCCTTGATCCAGATCTCGCCGGGCTCGCCGGGTGGCACGTCCTTGCCGTCCTCGACGATGCGGACCTCGCAGACCGGGACCGGGGCGCCCACGCTGTCGGGGTGCTCGACGTAGTCGGCGCCGGAGATCGAGGAAGTGATGGACGAGGTCTCGGTCATGCCGTAGCCGGTGCTGGCCCCCAGGTCGGGGAAGCGCTGCCGGATGCGGCGGACAAGCTCGGGCGGGGAAGCGGAGCCACCGCCGCCGAGGCTCATCAGCGAGCTGAGGTCGCGCTGGTCGAGGGTCGGCGAGTTGAGCAGGTCCCAGACCATCGTGGGCACCCCGGAGAACTGGGTGACCCGTTCGGCCTCGATCAGGTCGAGCGCCCGCTCCGGGTCCCACTTGCGCATGAGCACCAGGGTCCCGCCGAAGTTGGCCTGGGTGAACAGCATCGAGTGGCAGCCGGTGGCGTGGAACAGCGGCACCGGCACCAGGAGCACGGTGGGCCCGCCACGTCGGGTCAGCTCGTCGCCGCGGCGGCGGGCCGACCGGACGAGGGCATACATGAGGCTGATCAGGTTGACGCAGATGTTGCGGTGCGTTCCGAGCACGCCCTTGGGCCGGGACGTGGTGCCGGAGGTGTAGAAGATCGTGGCCGGGTCGTCCGGTGCCGGGTCCGCCGCCGGCAGCGCGTCCGCCTCCACCGAGGCGAGCAGGCTCTCGTAGGGCAACACCCCGGCGGGCAGGTCGTTCCTGTGCGCGCGGTCGTCAAGCCGGGTGCCGACGAGGGTGACGCCGGCGAGCTCATCCGCGTGCGGGCCGAGGCGTTCGAGCCGCTGCCCGTCGGCGATGAGGACCTTCGGCTCGCAGTCGCCGAGCGCGAACGCCAGCTCCTCGCCGTTCCAGAACCCGTTGAGCGGCACCGCGATCGCGCCGACGGTCGTGGCGGCGAAGAAGGCGACCGACCATTCCGGCAGGTTGCGCATCGCGATCGCGACCCGGTCGCCCTTGCGGACCCCCAGGTCGCGCACCAGCACGGTGGCCAGGCGGGCGACGAGCCGGAAGTGCTCGGCGTGGCTGACGCGCTCCTCCTCCAGCACGAGGAAGTCCCGGCCGCCGCCGTTGCCGGCACCCTGCGCCAGCACCTCACGGATGTTGCGCGGCGCGTTCTTCCAGGTCTTCGTCGGCCGGCCGTGGATGTCGACCGTCTCGATCTCGAAGAACTCGCCCGGCGCGCACATCGCGGCGTCGACCTCGGCGTAGCTGAGCATCCGTTCGTTCCACCTCCGGTCCTCGCCTGACTCGCCGCCCCGCCCCCGGGTCGCTGGCGCGTCGGGTGCGCTCGGGTGCTTCGGACCGTGCGTGGCAGGCCCGGGAGTTGGGCGAACGGGTCGGCGGCGGTCAGCGTAGGCATGACCGGCGCGCATTGTCTAGACAAACGCGGTGCTGGCGACCGTGGGGCGGTGGCGGTTCCCAGCCAGGGGCGGCTGGCTCAGGCTAGGAGATCCTGGTCGAGATCTGGTAGCGGTCGGCGGGATGAGTGTGAATGCCGACGCTCGCCAGACGGCCGTCGGTGCCGTAGTGACGGCGCGTGATGACCAGCGCGGCCGAACGGGGCTCCGCGTCCAGCGCCTGCGCCATCTCGTCGGTCAGCAGGGCAGCGGAGATGATCTGTTCGACCGGCTGGCGGGCCAGGTCCTCGGGCTGGAAGCTGACCCGCAGGATCAGGTCGCGCGGCAGGTCGGGCCGCAGGTAGTGCTCGCTCCAGCAGATCGGGCTGTGGTCACTTCGCCGCGTCCGTGGCCCATAGACGACGAACCACTGCGATCCTTCGTCGGCACCGACCCGGCGGGCCGCGGCGGCGTCCAAGACGACCTCGGCGGAGCGCGGCCGGGAGATCCTCGTCTCGACCGCGAGCGTGTGCAGGTCCTCCGCTGAGCGGACGAACGGCTGATACCCGGCGACGGGCCGGGTGGCCACGACGGTCGTTCCGGCGCCCGGACGCCGGCTGATCAGCCCGAGGTCCTCGATCCGGCGCAGCGCGCGCCGCACCGTCTCCCGGGCCAGCCCGTGCGTCGCGCAGAGCTGCTCCTCAGTGGGGAACCGGCTGCCGACGGGATAGGTGCCGTCGGCGATCGCCGCCAGCAGCGTCTCGGTGAGCACCTGATGTCGCGGCGCCGCCACGCCTCGTCCTTCCTCGCCGTCCTCCCTCGCCCGGACCGGCGGCTGCTGCTGCTGCTGCGGTTGCCCGCCGGACCGGATGGCTGGGCAGCCCTGTACCGGACCCTACGTCAGGGTGCCTGCTCCTTTGAGCGACTCAGCTCGCGGCCGGCTCGGGCGCGACCGAAGTGGTGCCCAGGGCGCGTTGGGCGTAGCGGATGAGGATGTCGATCTCGTTCTCGCTCGGGGTGGTGCGGGCGAGCAGGTGGCGTTGCATCGCGCCGAAGGCGAGGTCGTAGGTCGCGTAGGCGTCGCCGTGGCGCTCGGCCGAGTCGGGCAACGTTTCGGCCAGGACCGAGACGAGCAGGTCGCGGGACTGGCGGAGCTCGTCGGGGAACCGGGCCTCCAACCGGCCGAGCCCGGCGATGAACGGCCGGGTACGCAGGGCGGTGCGCTCGTCGACGGCCTGTTCGAGGACGCAGCGGACCCACGCCGCCACCCGCTCGGCTGGGCTGTCGCTCCGGCCCATCCGCTCGCGCATCTCGTCGGCGAGCCGGCGCTGGCCGGCCGAGAGCAGCGCGAGCAGAAGGTCGTCCTTGGAGCTGAAGTGCCGGTAGAACGCCTGGTTCGAGCAGCCGGCCGCGGACAGGATGGCCCGCAGCGAGACGTCGGTGGAACCAGTCTGTTCGATGACGGTGTAGGTCGCGGCAACGAGCCGGCGGACTTCCTCGGTGACCGCCTTGACGTGGGCGGCCATCGACCGTTCCACGACCCGCTCCACCGCTTCAGCCGCGACCGACCCGGCTGACGGCGAACCAACCTCCTCGCCACCCGAAGCGCTCACGAACAGAAAGTCTCGCAGGTCAGAGCACTGTTCTCACAGCCTCGACCACCGTTCTGGCGCCGCCGAAACTGGCTGATGGTTCGGGCCATCGGCGCAGGTCAGGGCGTTGCCTAAGGCAGGGCGGCAGACCACGCAGGATCCCGCAGAACCTGTCGGGCGGGTTCACTGGTCATAGGCGCTCGTCGCCTAGCTAGTGGTCAGCTGCCGTCTCCTGGTCGGCGCCGAACGCCTCCAGATCGATGTGAGGAGCGTGGCGCGACATCGCGGCGAACTCCTGCCGCGAGACGAACCGGCGCCGACGCCACGTCACCAACCAGCAACGCCGTGCCCGTTACACCGCCTCCCGCATCACCCCGCCACCGCTGGTTACACCCAGTAACCGAAACCCGCGAACATCCAGTAGCAACATAACTACAGCTTCCTGTCAACCGCGGAGAACCGGAAAACAGCGACCTCGATCTTGAACATCGGGAACTGCGCGTCAAACGTGGGCAAGGACGACGGCCCGCCGAGCTGGAAGCGGGGGCTCGGCGGTTCAGACCCATCCGTGATCACTTGCAATCTCCGACCTGTATGTCCTCTTGTTGGTTGGTTAGGTCAGTTCCCGCCGATCGCAGTTCTGGTCCCGCCGCCGTGGCGGGTGATCCGCGGTCGCAGGCTGACCTTCACGGCTCCTCGGGTGAAGGTGCGATCGGTTGCCTTTCCTGCCCAGACGTAGGCCTCGCCCGGGGTCAGTGCGTTCATCTTCGCCGAGGTCAGGTCGGCCAGCGCGGTGTTGGCCTTCTGCAGGTGTTTCAGCCACCCCGGCGAGTTGAACCGGTGCAGGATCACGTGGTCCGACAGCTCGATCAGAGCCAGCGGCACCGACGGCGGATCCTGGCTTGCCACCAGGACGCTCATGCCCTTGTGCCGCATCTCTCGCACGCTTTCGACGAGGCTGGCGACCAGGTCGGGGCTCTCGATGTACTTGTGTGCCTCGTCGAAGACGACCAGCTTGTTGAAACGCTCCCCACCACCAGTGGCCGCGGCGAAGAGCTCCATCAGGACGACGAAGAGACCGAGCGCCTCGTCCTTCTCCATCAGATCATCGCGAAGATCGATGATGATCATGCGACCGGGTCGCACCAGGTCGCTGACCCGGACCGAGTCGTCGATGTAGTCGGCGGCGAGATCCAGCCGCTGGTGGGCGAGCTGTTTGATGGAGTCCGCGAGCGAGGAGCTGTCGATGCCATCCCGGATCGCCTGCAGAGTGAGCCGGTCCCTGACAGTCCGCATGATCCGGTTGAGCTGGCGAACATAGGTCGACTGATTGCCGACGGCACCCATCAGGAAGCGCCAGTGTCTCGCCTGAAGCTCCGCGGAACCGAATGCGAGCGCCCGGACCTCGATGCCCGGATACTCTTCCTGCCGCTGAACAACCTGGTTCTCCGGAACCAGCATGACGACGTCACGCAGGGCCGCGGGCTCCACGCCGTAGCGCTCCCTGAGCACGCGAACCTGTCCGGCGTCGTCGTTCGGGACGACCATGCTGGTGAACTCGGGGGCGTAGTCCGGGGTCGGGCTGTAGTGGAACACGATCGTGGCCAGCGGCCGTGGCAGGCGGTTCACCGGCGGTGCGGGCAGCGAGGCCGCCTCGATGATGGACCCGAGGGTGTAGCTCTTTCCGCCCCCCTGAACGCCGAAGAGGCTGATTGTGTGTGTCTCGTTCAGGTCCAACGCGAGACGTTTTCCGAATACCTCGCCGAGGACGCCGAACTGAGGTGAGGGGGCGGCTGAGCCGAGATAGATGTCCGGATTCCCGGCGGCGGCAGGACGAGAGGCGTCGGTCGGGGCGTGAACGCCAGCGGCATCGTGTGCCGGCGGTAGGGATATCCGTGTACCGCCGGTTGACGGGTCCGCTGGTACCTGACGGGAGGTTTGCTCGGGCTCGCGCGCGTTTAGGGGGGAGGCCGAAGGTTCGGGTGCCGCAGGTCCGTGGTGTTCCTCGGGCAACGGCGCGACAGGCGATGTGGAGGAGAGCCCTGCGGACGAGCCAGTGGAAGCGCCGTCGGGCGGCGCGGTATCCCCGGGCTCGTCCGGCGGAATCTCGTGAGATCGGCTCCGGCCTCGGAATCCTGCCTCGTCCAGCCGATGTATGGACAGCGCCCTTCCCGGGGCGGCGGTCGCACCGGTGCCCGTCGTGTTGAAGCCGCCGGCGAGCACCGGATCGGTGGACAGGGTGTCCAGCAGGCCCTCTACGACGTCCCGGCCCAGAATGTGGTATTCGACCCCGCCGTCCACATCCCGCTCAGCGCCCTGGCCCGAGAGGTCGAAAATCAGGCCGGTGCGGGTGAACTCCCATCGGTAACCGAGGTCGAGATGGTCAAGCAGCCAACCGGCCTCAGCCGCGGCATCGGGTCGCATCACGCTGTGCCGGACCGCCCGACCGAGATGGAATCTCAACAACGCCGCGAGCTGTGCGTTGCGCACCACGCGATCAGGACGGTCCGGGGAATGCAGCTCGGGGTCGAAGTTCTCCGCGAGCACCTCGGCGCTGCGGCTCAGCTGCCCGGCCACCCGTTCCCGGACCCGCGCCATGTCCCCCACCCCGGCCAGGCCGCTGTAGCACTTGACCTCGACGAGCCGGCACACGATGGTGCGCCGCCGGGCATCCAGGCTGAACAGGGCGAGGTCGGTGCGCTGTAGGCCGACGCCCTCCGCCACCTCGTCTACCCTGCGCCGGACATCCCGGTACAGCTCCAGATGGGAGTCGAGCGGGACGAGTATCTGGTCGTCGAGCGCGCCCTGGTAGTCGAGATAGCGCCGGGCGAGCGCCAGTCCGAGCACTTCCGTGCGCTGGTTCGGCGCGGTCGAGGCAATCTTGAAGGCGAGACGGCCGGAGAGCAGCCGGAGCTGGTTGAAGAAGGTGCCGGCGTGCCGCCGGTCGATTCCGAAGCCGTGCTGCTCGATCATCGGTGCCAGCAGCGCGTTCAGCTCATCCACGGAGCGGGAGCTGACGACCATCTGGCGACCGGCTCCCAGCCGTCCGGTGGAGACGAAGTCGATGACGTACTCGGGTCGTCGTGGGCTGCCGGGATTGTCGAAGTACTCGACCCCGAGTGTCCGGTCCACCGTGATTACCCAGTCGCTGGACCGGTGGGCCTGGTGCAGTAGGGCGCGGTCGACGGCAGTCAGGCTGAGGGTGGCCCTGGGGACCTGGCCGGTCCCGGTCTCCGCGGTGGACACAGCCGCGGCGGCAGCAGAGATGACCTCTGGCAGGGTGCTCAGGAGGTCGGACAGCTCCTCGGCGCCGGCCAGCTCGGCGGGCCGCCCGTGCCGCGGCTGCTTGTGCCAGGAAACCGCGTCGTCTTCCTCGACATAGTCGACGACGACGTCCTGCACCAGCCCGTGGGCGGGTGGGGGAACATGGCGTGCCGCCGGGCCCACACCGAGACTCTCCCCGCTGAAGGCGTCGAAGAGCATGGTGATGTGTGCGGTGTGCCGGCTGGTCGCGGAGCGGAACTCGGCCAGGGGGCGGACCGCGACGGCGAGTTTGGGGGTCGCCCTGCCGACGGTGGGGGTCTGGAAGGCCTCTGCCTCGGCCACGCTTCTCCACCGGCCGTTCAGCAGATCGGCCAGGGCCTCGCCCGTTCCCGGCGCCTGCGGGTCCGTCGTGAACAGCCGGACGTCATGGCACAGGTGGCGGGTCGCTCCACGGCGTTCGAGTTCGAGCAGCATGTCCGCGAGCAACTCCCCACGACCGGCGTTGACGGCGCAGATCACCAGCGTGTGTACGTAGGGGTGCATCCGGACGTAGCGCTCGACGCAGTCGGCGAGGCGCGATGGTGGCACCTCACCGCCTTCCCCCGCCCGGTCCGGAAGCTCGAGAGAAGCGGTGATTTCGGCCAGCAGCGCCTGCGGGTCCTGCGTCTCGGTGGGCAGACACACCTGCCAGTACGGGCCGAGATCTCCGGCAGCCATGCTCAGCCGGCCGTCCTCGCGGGGTACGACCAGCGGGAAGCCGGCCGGCCGGAGTTCGGACAGCGAATCCCACAGCGACGCCACCACCGAAGGGTCCCGCCCGGCCGCTTCATCCGCCCAGGCGCGGCCGAGTTCGGCCCAGGTCAGCAGCCAGAGCAGCCGGAGCGGATGGGTGGGCGCGACCAGGGTGATCTCTGCCGGCACGTCACGGGTGTCCCGGTGTTCCACGACAACCGTGTCGATCCGCAGCAACGCGGCGAGGCCTCGCAGCGTGCCGTGCCGGTCACCGGAGCGTTCCGCCTGCCGTAGCTGGTGGCTAAGCAGCTCCGCGTAGGCCTCGGCGTAGGCGAGGATCTCCGTGCGGAGAGCCAGGACGTCCCGAGCAGCCACGATCATCCGGTCCTGGCCGTGGATGGCACCCAGCGCCTGAGCACGGGCCCGGCGGAACCTCTCCGCCACTTCGGTCCCGGCCAGGCCGCCGATCTCGTCCGGGCCCGCCGTGTCGGTTCGGCCTGCCGTGTCGGTTCGGCCCGTCCTGTCGACCAGATCGACAGGACGGGCGGGCAGGCCCGTGGTGCTGCGCACATGTCGTGGTGCCAGGCGTTCCGGGGCGGCGAGGATCCCCCGTTCGATCTCGACCAGCACCGGAGACAGGGGTATCTCGACGCGGCCGTGCGCGCCGAAGTCCGCTTCCAGAACCGAGCCATCAGCCGCAACCGAGCCACCGGTTGCCCGCCAGCCGACGTTCGTGCATTCGACACCTCGTCGGTCCCGTCCTTCGGCCACGGCCGTGAGGTCAAGTCGGCGCAGCTCCTGGGTCACCCCGATGCTCCGGCGGATCCGGGGGATCACGGGGGGCTCGTCGGGATCATCCGCCGTGACGACGAAGAACCGCTCGCTCTCGTTGGGGGCTCGCCCGACGGCGTCATCGTCGGCGGCGATCGGCAGCGGGACGTTGTTCTGGTCGAGCGCGAGCACGCGCAGGTAGTGCCATCCCGGTTCGAGGTTGGCGGACCGCAGCCTTCGCAGGGTCACCCGGTAGGCGCGCCGAGCCGTCCTGCTCACCGCGACAGTCGCCCGTACCCCGGTCGGTCCGGAGTCCTCGCTGACCAGCTGGACGGCAAATCTGGCGAGTTCCGGGATCTGCCGGGGGTCTGACCGGAGGTCGAACCGCGCCACCAGCTGTGCCGGTCCGGAACCGCCGGCGGCCAGGTAGTGCTGGCCGATGATGCTGCCCAGTATCGGATGCCGCAGATGCTCCGTTCTGTCGCCGGCTCGCGGGAGGGTCAGCTCACCCATCACCAGCTCGACGCTGCGGGCCGGAAGGGTGGCCGGCAGCGGCCAGCGGTGGAAGGAGAGCGGCCAGTTCGCGGGCTCGGCGACGATGCGGCGGGTCCACGACCTCGGGTCGTCCAGCCCGGTCCGGACCACCAGGTCGGCCAGCCGGGTCCGGAACTCCGGGTCCCGCAGGCGCAGATCGACCACCCGCTGCCGCACGGAACGATCCGGACGGCTGAGGATCTGGACCTGCCGGAGGTTCTCGGTGACCTGTCTCTTCACCCGGGCTCGGTCGCCGAACAGCTCGAAGTCCGGAACAAGGCCGAGCTCGAACAGCGCGGCACCCGCCGCCTCCGGGTCGTTGTCGTTCAGGGTCACGGTGAGCAGGAAGCGGGCCCGGGCCACCTCACCGTCGTCGGTCATGCCGCCCGGTCCGAGCTCTTCTGACAGGACGTCGAGGACCTCCGTCAGAGCCGAGCGCAGATCCGGCGGGATGCCGGCGAGCAGCCGGCGGGAGAGTTCGGCATAGCTGTCGCCCAGTTCCACCTCCTCGAAGGTGGCGACGCCGAAGGAGTCCTCCGCGCTGGTCTGGCTTCCCGGCGGTACGAAGACCAGCAGCGCGGGACGCAGCGCACCGTCGGCATCCGGGTTGCGCAGCTCCACCAGCTTGGTGCCGGTCACCGCCACGTCCACCGGCACCCGCGGCGGGGAACCGAGGACGTGGACCTGGGCCGCGGCGCCGAGCGCGTTTCGCAGGCGCCGGGTGAGCGCCACGGACAGCGCTTCGCCGAGGTCGTTCACCCGCATGCAGTGGCCGGCTGCACGAGCCGACAGCAGTTCGGTCAGCCGCGGCACCAGCACCCGTTCCAGCGCCTGGTCCAGATCCGCGTCGGTGACCTCGCGCAGGCCGGTGCTCGCGGTCATGAGGTCGCATCCAAAGCGAGAGTCGCGGGTCGCCCCAGCGACCGAGGAACGGAGCGAAGGACGCGACGGAGGCATCGACCGGGGTATCGACCGGGGCATGTGGTCATGGCTCACCGGCTCCAAGGCGGTAGCGGGGCAGGATGGTCTGGGTGATGTAGGCGTCCGACAGGTCGGTGTAGAACCCGATCTCCCGCAGCCGGGCCACGAACGCCGCTCGGTTCGCCCGTAGCGCCGCCTGGTCCGCGATCCCGGGGCGGCCGAGGTCGCCGCCGGGCGGGAACTCGTCGATGTACAGGCCGTAGCGGTCCTTCAGGACCGTCAGGAACTCGTCCACGCGCAGCGGCACGGTCCGCAGGCCTCCTTGGCCGTCGGGCCGCAGCAGCGCGAGCTGCAGCAGGACCTCGATCAGCCGGCTGTCCAGGATGAACCTGCGCTCCCCGCGGCGTGGCTGGGCGACCAGGGCACCCGGGCGGTTCTTGAGCAGCAGGGTGTCCAGGCACTCGGTGAGGTACTTGCGGTGGAACGCCATCCGCTGGGCGGTGACCAGCTCGATGTAGGTGGTGAACGGGTCCAGCCCGAGCGCGACCAGGTCCGCGCTCACCGGGTCCAGCTCGCCGTCCGGCCCCTCCAACGCCTCCAGGACCCGGGCCCGTCGCTGCCTGCCGAAGCTGTCCCGTTCCGCGCGGTGCTGTGGGCCGAGCAGGCCGATCAGCTGGTCCACGGAGAGCCGCCCGTCACCCCCGCGCCGCAGCTGCCCGATCCTGAGCAGGTGCCGGGCGAAGTCGTCGAGCTTGTTCACGGTGAAGGTGGCCTGGACGAAGGCCGGGATCCGGCCGTACCACCGACGCGCGCTGCGCTCGGCGAGGCGGGCGCAGGCGGTGCCGGGAACACCGGCGACATCGACGAACAGCCCGCCGCGGCCACCGTTTCCGGTGTCCGCGCCGGCCAGCCGGGCGGGCAGCGACCGCATCAGACCCAGGTGGTACAGGGCCAGATGGAGGGCGAACAGGATCTTCAGGTGCTCGACCAGGACCGACCGCGGGATGACCTCCTGGTGGTACAGCAGCTTGAGGACGTCGTCGGCCAGCCGGTCGGAGGCGGTCGGGTCCAGCGGGGGACAGGGCCGGCGCTCCGCCCCGCCGGCCTCCCGGTCGGTGATGGAGCCCATCTCCACCTCGGCCAGGCTGATCAGCGCCTGCGTCTCCACGTCGATCTGGTCGCCACCACTCGGCAGCCTGGTGCGGGGGTCCACACCGGCGAAGAAGAACCGCATGAGATGGTCCAGGGCGGCGGTGCCCCGGCCTTCGGACGCATGGTGGATCATCCAGTAGAGCTGTTCGTCGGCCCCGTAGGGGCGTGAGCGTCGGGCGACCCGGAACCGGTAGGTGAACCCGTGCAGCGGTCGCAGCCCGGCCACCGCCTGGGTCGGCCGGCCGCGGTTGACGAGGTCCAGCAGATGGGTCTCGACCCAGCGATGGGTGATGTCGGGGTCGAAGTTCTCGAACCGCTCGGGGTGTTCCAGGAACGGCTCGACGAACTTGCCGACCCCCAGGTCCGACGGCGAGCCGACCAGGACGCTCCCCGAGCCCCGCCACCACAGCCGGGGCAGGAAGCCGGTCAGCACGCGGTCCATGTCGATCTGCTTGTAGTCCAGGTAGCTGATCCCAGGATGACGGAACTTCTTGTCCTCCCGGTGCAGCCCCATCAGTCCTCCCCCCGCTCCGGCCGCCCTGGCGCCGCCGGTTCGAGCGGTGTCTCCGGCCGTGTCTCCGGCCGTGCCAGCGCTGTCATCACGAGCCTGCCGTCGGGCTCCCGGCGGATCCGGTGCAGGTCCCGGCCGGTGACGGTGAGCAGGATCTCCTGGTATGGCACGGAGGAGAGCTCGTGCTTGAAGATCGTGAGCCCGAGATGGAGCCCCTGCTGCTCGGCGGTACCTGGCAGATAGCCGTCGCGCAGCCGGGTGAGCAGCTCGAACAGGTCGAGCCTGATCCGCAGCCGGGTGACCCGCCCGCCAGGGGCCCGGTGGCGCAGCAACAGCTCCTGCGGCCCACCCTCGATGTACGGCGAGTTCGGGGCCTCCGTCGTGGTCAGCTCGAACTGGTCCGCGGGGAACAGCCGGTAGCCGCGGATCGTCCCGCCCGGCACGGTCCTGATCTGCAGGGCGAGTCCGCTTCCGACGATGTCGGGGTCGGCCAGCCCTTCCCCACGGTTGAGGGCCTGGAGCACCGCCGCCAGCTGCTGCTCCAGCCGGTCCGGGTCGGCGAGCAGGTCGAGGAAGTCGGCGGCGGACCGGTACGGCAGCATCTGCCTGGCCCGGTCGTCGTCGATGCACTCGAAGTAGAACCGGCGCCGGGCTGCGGCGAGGTACCGCCGGTGCCGGCGGATCTGCTCGGCGGTCGGGGCACCAGCCCGGGGCAGCCCGGCAAAGGCCAGGTTCAGCAGCTGCTGGTCGTAGTCGCCGCGCTGGTCCAGCGTCATCACCGCGCGACCGCCGTCCGGCCCGATGTGGTCGAGCCGCCGGTCCAGCGCCGGATCGGCCACCCCGGCCACGTCGACCTGGGCGAGCAGGGCCAGCAGGCGGTCCCGGGTGTCCGCCGGGCCGGTCCAGCTGGAGAAGTAGAACCCGTCGAGGATCTCCTCGGCGTGGCCTGCGCCGTACAGCTCGTGGATCTGCTCGCAGCTGCGGGCTGAGGTGAGCATGAAGGCCAGCGCGGACTGGATATCCCGGACGGTCAGGTGCTGCAGGCCCCGCAGCTCGGTGAGCTGGAACAGCCGGCGCAGCCGCGCCGTGATCTTCGGGCCGGCGGCCGGATGGCTGAAGGTCAGCGCGTTGTGCCGGGCGTAGCAGGTGCGCGCGAGCGGGCAGGACTCGCAGGCCTCCCAGTGGTTCTCGTGGGTCAGCCGGTTCAGCAGGCGGTCGAGGACGGGACCGTCCGGCTCGTCCTCCTCGCTCAGCAGGCTGCGCCGGTTGAGGTTGACCACCAGCACCGGTGTCGGCGGCCCTGACCCGTCGAGCCCGTCACGGACCCGCTCGAACAGCGCCGGGAACTGTTCCCGGTGCGTGGTGAGGAAGTCGACCAGACGACCCTCGTTGATGGCGATGAGTCGGGTCTCCCCGGCTGTTCCGGCCAGGTCGTCGCCCGCGAACGGGGAGAAGAAGTCGAGCAGGACGTCGTCGTTCGCGCGGTCGCCGTCGTCCTGGCTGCCGTCGGAGTTGGTGCGCAGGAGCAGGCCGCCGGGCAGCCGGAAGTCGGCGCCGCCGCCGCGGCGGACCGGCTGGGCCGGGCCGTCCGCCGCCGCGGCCGTCAGCAGCCGGTCGAGATAGGCGGTCTTGCCGTCCCCGGCGTTGCCAGTGATGATCACCAGACGGAACAGGCCATGGAGGACGTCGCGCGTGAGCCGCTCGTCCAGCCGGGTGGCCACGTACAGGTCGAACGGCGTGCCCGCGGCGCCGCTCCGGGTACCGGCGTTGCTGTGGGTGCTCTGGCTGAACAGGGTCCGCAGGTGGTCGACGAACGGGTTCACCCCGGGGCGTCGCCCCGGGACCGTCACCGGCGTCGGCGGCATGGGCTCCGCCGGCTGGCGCACCCGGTCGCCGATCGCGGTCAGCGCGGCCAGGAACTCCGCGGCCGTCGGGTACCGGTCCGCGCGCAGCGGGGCGATCGCGCGCAGCAGGACCCCCACGAACTCATCCGACAGATCGGTGAGCCCGGTGAACGTCCGCGGGTCGATCGGCTCCTCGCGCAGTGAGCGCGCGGCCGACGCGAAGGGCCACCGTCCGGTGAGCACCTCGTACAGGGTCAGGCCGAGCCCGTACACGTCCCGGTCGGCGAGGTCGACGGCGGTCACGTTCCCGTAGTTGCCGAAGTCGGGCGGGGCGTACTTGCTGGTCCCCCCGACCCTGCCCATGGCGGAGTCCGAGGTGACCGCCACGTTGAAGTCGAAGATCTTGCACCCGTCGTCGGTGCGCAGCAGGTTGGACGGCTTGATGTCGCAGTGGTAGACGCCCTGCGCGTGCAGGAAGACCAGGCCGTCCGCGACGTCGATGCCGAGCCGGAGTGCGTCCGCCGGGCCCAGCGCGCGCTCGCTGACCAGCTCGCTGACCTCGCGTCCCGGGGTGTATTCAAGGAGCAGGTAGGGGATCCTGCTGCCGTCCAGGTAGTCGGCCTCCTCCAGCTTGACCACGCTGCGGTGCGGGGGGAGGCGTTTGAGGGTCCGGTACTCGAGCCGCAGCCGTTCCTCCACCGACTCCGGGTCCCGGTCGACGATCTTGGCGACCCGGTCCTCGGCGGCGAGACTGTCGTACACCTGGTAGACGGTGGCGAACCCGCCGTTCCGGCCGAGCCGGCGCCGCACGGTCAGCTTGCGTGTGAGCTGGTAGCCCTCAGGCAGGTTCCGGTAGCCCGACCTGGCCGAGGTGTCCGAAGTGCCCAGGGGCGCCGGCCCCGGCTCGGGGGCGCCCCGCCGGGTGATCCGGGTCAGCTCGCGGAGCGCGCCGACCGCGCTCGGGCGGGCCGAGGGCGCCAGCCGACACATCCGGCGCAGCAGGTCGACCAGACGCGGGTCGAGGCCGGCGGCCCGCATCGCCTCCGTCGGCAGCTCGCTGCCGCTGGCGAACTGCTCCGCCGTGGTGGCGAACGGCAGCTCGCCGGTGAGCAGCCGGAAGGCGATGACACCGGCCGCGTAGACGTCGGAGGCGCGGGTCATGGCCTGCACCCGGGACTGGCACTCCGGGGCGACGTAGGCCGGATCGAGCACCGCGGCGAGCTGCTGTGTCACGGTCTGGTCGCGGGGCCCCTCGGGGCGGGCGTAGTCGAACCCCGTCAGCAGCGACTGGCCGCTCGCCCCGGTCACCAGCACCACCGACGGGCTCAGCGCCCGGTGCAGAACACCGTGGGCGTGGGCGTGGGCGAGGCCGCGCAGCAGATCGATGATCACTCTGATCCGGGCGTCGGCGCCCAGCGCCTGGCGCGGATCGGACAGGTGAACGGTCAGCGCCTGGCCGGGCGCGTCGTCCAGGACCAGCACGTACCGGCTCTCGTCCTCCACCGGGAAGAAGTCCCGCCGACCGACGACGTACGGGCTCGGCGGCATCCGCGCCAGCGCGTCGTACGCGTTCGCGATGGCGATCCGCTGCGCCTCCCGCTCCGGCTCGGGCAGGAACGGATCGGCCCGGTACACCCGTAACAACACGGTCTCCGAGGACGGGGAGGAGGCGTTGCGGGCCCGGTACTCGGCCACGTCGTCGATGTCGTCGGAGGACCCGTGGCCGCCGAGCCGCTCGACGACCACCCAGTTGCCGAACCGCTCGGGCCCGGTGCGCTCGCGCACCCTGTGGTGCAGCGCGTCCAGGATGACGGTGCGCTGCGCGGAGATGTTCCGGGACATCCCCGCCCGCACCCGCGACACGTCGGCAAGGGCCGGGATCAGCCCCTGGATGTCGACGACGTCGAGGGCGTCGGCGTCCGCCCGGTCGTTCGGGTCCACCAGCCGGGCGTCGGGGGCGGTCAGGACGACGAGCTGGTCCACGTAGACCTGCGCCAGCAGCGAGCGGGCCCGTTCCAGCAGCCCCTTCAGCGCCCTGGCATGCCCGCGCAGCTTGCGCACCGGCGAGTAGAACGGGGCGCCGCGCGACGGGTACCAGCGGTTGCCGGCTACCTCGATCCGGCCGCGGGTGCCCTTGACGTCGACGACGAACACGCTGTGGCCGGTGACGACGATGAGGTCGACCTCGTAGGCGGCGCCGCGGACCGGGATCTCGATGTTGTGCAGCACCAGCCAGTCGGCCGGGGCGTTGTCCCGCAGATGGGCGATCACCCGCCGCTCCCCGTCGTTGACCGGCGGCCCCCCGCCGACGATCCGAGCCACCCCTATCGCGCCGCCTTCCGCACCGCCTCGTCCAGCAGAGCCATCGCCTGATCTTCTTTCCTATCAGCCTCGTCCCGATCCCGGAAGGCGCCACGCACCGTCTCGGCAATTCGGCGACGGTCACTCACGGTGCATTCTGGCACCGGGAGGCGGCGGAGCAGGGTCGGATGGAACTCCTGCTGCTTGCCGCCGACACTCATCGACCGCAGCATACGGAACGCCGCCTCGGAGCGAAGGAGCGCGTACAGGTAGGCTCCTGGAAGATCCTCCTGTCCGCTCAGAACCCGGACGAAGTCCTGGCTGAATGCAAAATCAAGCCAGCGTCCCGTGACGAATATGGAACGCGCAAAAACCTCGGTCTCACCGAGCGTTCCATGGGCGGCGACTAGAACGGTCTCGTCCGCCTGACGAATGTCTGCCGGCGCTCGGCTCGCATTGATCCACCGCCCTTCGGGGCGCAGCCAGAACGCCTGTCTCTGGCCGATGAGGCGGATCCCGTGTTCAGGGTCGGCATCGACCCGCTTGAATCTCGCTCCTGTCCGGAGACTGCCGCCGGCGCAGATGTCGCCGAGGGTGCGGTGGGGGACGGAGGCGAGTTCGGCGAGGATGCGCTGGGCGCGCGGGGAGTAGTTCAGTGCCCGCAGGCTGGTCGGCCCCAGCCGGTGGACCTCGAAGTCCAGGTCGCGCGGCTGGTCGTGCCAGCGCAGGTCGAGCAGGTGGGCGAGCCCGGCGGACTTGAACAGGTCGCGGGTGGCGCCGACGATTCCCGCCTGGAACCGTTCCCGCAGCTCGGCGGCCTGCTCCATCAGCTCGTGGATGCGGGTCTCGACCTCGTCGCCGAGCCGGGGCACCGGCAGGTCCGCGATGTGATGCGGTTCGATGTGCCGCACGCTCGTGCCGTAGATCCCACCCTTGATCATCGGAATCCCGAACGGGCTGGCCAGGAATGCATAGAGATATCCTGATGGGATCTCCGCCGGGTCGGGAACCACCCTCAGGACATCCTCACTACAGGCATAACCTGCCATGCCGGGGCGCGCACACGTCACCCGGCCGGCCGTCATCCCGGAGCGCGTGATCAGAGTCCATCCAGGTTCCAGCGGCAGGTTGCTGTTCGATTTGAACGCGGCCGTCGCCATCAGCGGAAGCCAGGACAGGTCGGCCTCGAAGATGTCCGCGCTGCCCAGAAAGGGAACTCCGTATGCCGGGTCGGTGGTCCACTGTCGCTTCACCCGGCCTGGGTGGAAGATGCGGGCCGTGACCCGTCCGAGAGGATCGGTTCGCGGCAGGCGGCGGAGGAAGGCGCGGGCGGCGTAGGCCTGGGAGACGTACGGCCGGGCATCCAGCCGGAACCCCTGCTCGGCAAGCCAACCGGCCCGGACGGGGTTGTCGAGGTCGGCGATCTTCACAGGGAGTCCTCCGGGAACCAGTCACGCAGGGTGTCACGCAGCTGCAGGAAGGCGGGGTCGATGCAGCCCTTGACCGAGATCCGGGCGGCCAGCCGCCGGAAGACCGCCTTCGACCGGTCGGCCTGGTGGCGGTCGCGCAGGTACTCCAGGGCTTCCTTCGGATTCGGCGGCTTGGCCCGGCCGGCGGGCCAGTGACCGGCTCGCTCCAGCAGCCCGCGGAACTCGGGCGGGCAGCCGAGCGCGGTGGCCACGTGCGGGTTCTCCTGCCAGATCCAGGCCTCCAGCTCCGGGTCGATGACGATCACCGCGTACTCGTCCCATAACCCGGCCAGGCGCCTGCCCACGTCCGCCCGGATCTTCTCGGTGCCCGGGCTGCCCTTCCAGTCGTTGTCGAGCATGACCACCGCCCGGGCATGCGACGACAGGTACGGGCGCAGCAGCTCGTGTGCCAGCCCGTACACCTCGGGGTCGCGGCGGGCGGCGACGATCACGTCCTGGGCGGGGTCGACGTCGAACCGGCCGCAGCCGAGCGTCCGGTGGTAGCCGGCGCGGCCGAAGAACCCGCGCAGCAGTTGCTCCATGGAGCCGTCCGCGACCAGGAACACCACGTCCCGGAGGCGGGGGTCGATTCCGGCGCGGCCGCGGGTCACGACAGGACACCCGCCGCGAACAGGGTGCCGAGGTCGACGCTGCCCTGCCAGTCCCGCAGCCGGGGATGCCGGGTGCCGGGGACGACGGTCACGGCGCCGTCCTCGTCCAGCCTGGCCGCGAGCACATCCTCCAGCGCGGTGTCCGCCAGGACGATCGGGGAGTGGGTGGACACCCAGACCTGGGTCGCCTGGATCGTCGACAGCGACTGGACCACCGTCTCGACAGCCCGGGGGTGGATGCCGTTCTCCGGCTCCTCGGTGACCAGCAGCTGCGGAAGCGCCGAGGTGGGCAGGTACGGCAGCAGGGTGAGGGTGAGGATGCGCAGGGTTCCTTCGGACAGGCCGGAGGAGGTGACCTCGTACCCGCCGGAGTAGTCGACTTTCAGGTAGGCGTGGTGGTCCTCCTCCCGCTCCACGGCGGTGATCGCGGACACCTGGGGCAGCGCCGTGCGCACATGGTCCACCCAGAACGAGAACCGGTCGGGGTCCCGCTCCTGGAGGTCGAGCACGAGCCAGGGCGTGTTCCGGGCGGACGGCAGCAGCCGGGGCGGGTCACCCGGGGGCGCGGCCTGGCGCAGGTCGGCCCATTCGGGCTCCAGGAAGACGGCGCCCTCCCGGAGCAGGCTCCCGAACCACAGCGCCACCGGGAAGAGCTGTTGGTCCGCCGGGACCGCGGCGAGCGCCGTCTGCCCGGCGGGCACGCGCAACGCCGGTATGCGGGCCGCCCGGGTGGTGGTCTCGGGCAGGAAGGTGGTGGCCTCCCCGGGCGGCCGGCGGATGACCGACTGCCAGTCCCTGGACCGCAGCGCCCGCCCGGCTCCACGCGGGGCGCCCTGCACCCCCATCCCCGGCTCGGGCAGCCGCCCGGTCTCCGGGAACAGGAACAGGTACTCCTCGGCGACTTCCAGCTCCTCGTTGAACAGCTCCAGCCGCAGCTCGTAGCGCAGATGCGTCGGGACGCGCCCGGCCCGGGCCGCGGTGCTGCGCTCGGCGAGCGCGTTCACCAGGTCGGCGGGAAGCCGCGCCTCCACCGCGAACGTGATCGAGGTGCCCTGCCCCCGGTAGATCACCTCGGCGAGGGTGCGTGCCCGGGGGGCGGCTCGGGAGTCCTGCCGCTGCAGGAAGGCGTCGCCCACCCGGCGCTGCTGGAGCAGGTCACCCAGAAGCACCGGCAGGTCCAGCAGGGTCGTCTTCCCCGCGCCGTTCGCCCCCGCCAGCACCTGATAGCGGTCCACGTCGACAGTGAGCCTGGGAAAGCAGCGGTAGCCGTAGGCCTCCAGCCGGGTGATCATTACCTGGTTCCCGGCTCGGGATGCCTCGCTCGGAACCGGCGGTAGGCCGCGGCGATCTCCGGCAGGTCGTCGTCCACCACCTTCCGGAGCTGGGGAACGGAACGGATCTCCTCGCCATCCCGGCGGAACACCCGCTGGCGGACGGTCACCTGCTCGACGAGCTCGGTGCCGTCCGGGTGGCGTCTGAACACCGTGTTGCCCCGCCGGTCGAAGCCCACCTTCTCCGCGACAGCCATGAACACCGGGTAGTCGGGCTGCTGGCCGAGGCTCGCGGCCCGTCGTTCCTGCTCGGTCTTCCGCTTCAGGAACAGCAGCGAGGTCAGGATGTTGACGTTCGCCTCGTGCACGAACGTCTCCACCGGCAGCTCCACACTGGCCAGCACCCAGCAGTGGTCCAGGATCCAGCGCCGGATGGCGTAGTCGACCGGGCCCGGGTTGGACAGGATGCCGTTGGGCAGGACGATCCCGATCCGCCCGCCGGGGCGCACCCATTCGATCGCCCGCTGGATGAACAACTGCTCCGGGGACATCCCGCTCACCCGGCCGCCGAACGCCGCCTCGACCTCCCCGGTCTCCCGGTTGCGGGTCCAGGGCTGGGCGACCCCGCCGTTGCGGTACCAGTCGAGGATGCGTTCGTCCTCGATCCTGATGTCGGTGCCGAACGGTGGATTCGTCATCACCACGTCGACGCTGCCAAGCGGGATCTGTTCAGCCGCCGTCGCGACGCCGGGCAGATCGCCGTTCGGGAAGGCCAGCGAGTCCATGTGGTAGATGTTGCCGCTGTCCCGGCCGGTGAGCAGCATGACGCTCATTTTTGTCGCCCGGACCAGGAAGGGGTCGAAGTCTGCGCCGAAAAGGTGCTCCCGGGCGTATTTGTCCAGGCGTTCCTGATGGGCCAGCAGCTGCGACTCGTCATCCGGCAGGCCTGCCGTGCCCTCGGCCTCCCGCCAGCCGTTCAGCAGATGGCGCAGGGTCTCGCGCAGGAACCCGCCGGTGCCGCAGGCCGGGTCCAGAACGCTCTCGTCCTCCTTCGGGTCGAGGATGCGGACCATCAGCTCGACGGCGCCCTTGGGGGTGAAGTACTGCCCGCGGTCGCCGCGCAGGTTGGTGCCCACCAGCTCCTGGTAGGCCAGCCCCTTGACGTCGACGTCGGTGCCGGAGAGGTCGTAGGCCGCCAGTTCGCCGACGATGAAGGCGAGCGCCCGGGCCGAGAGCGTGATCTGGTCGCGGGGCTCGAACAACGGATACGTCTTCTTCACGTCTTCGAACAGCTCCAGGACGCGGTCCCGGATCGCCTCCCGCCCTGCGTCGTCAAAGGGCTCGTGCGGGAGGGCGAAGAACCGCGGCTCGCTGTGCGTCCGCCGCACCCTCCGCTCATCGTGGATCTTGGCGAACAGCACGTAGAGGAACTGCCAGAAGGCGGCGTCCTTGGGCAGCCCCTCGTTGCCGTGCACGTAGTTGTGGCAGCGCCGGAAGACCGTCTTGAGCATCGCGGCCTCGCCGCGCCGCATCCTGGTGGCGGATGGCAGCGGGCCGCCGGCGCTGGTGTCGACCGGCCAGTTCGCCCGCGGCTCGAACTTCGCGCCGAACCGGGCGGTCTCCCGGTGCAGGAAGAAGAAGTCGAGGCCGTTGGTCCACATGCCGTATCGGGCCTGGGGGGTCTGCTCCGAGCTGAGCAGGATCTCAAGCTCGGCCAGGTCCTTCTTCGCCTGGTCGTGGGTCCGCAGCTTGGTCACCGACCGGCCGGCCTTGGGAGCCGGCTTGCAGATCACCACTCGTTGCAGGTTGCCGAGGGTGTGCGGCTCGCCCGGGGCGAACACCGCGATGTCGGCCTTCCTGATCCGGCGGGTGCCGCCGGCATCGACCGGTATCGCGAAGTCGCGGGCCATGTCCTCGACGGGGATGCCGTACTCTTCCGAGAGCGACCTGGCGATCTGCTGCAGGACCTCCTCGTTGCCGCGCCGCTTGACTGGCCGGTTGGTGAAGAAGTCGATGAGCTCGTCGTCGGTGAGCGAGACGGCCGGGGTGGACACGGGTTCTCCGGCGCGCTCCGCGTCGGTGTCGTCGACGTCCGCGAACAGGTCCCCGGCTTGCTCGACGTATCGCCGCATCCTCGTGTTCCCGCCCTCGGTCATCGCCCTGAGCCTCGCCCTCCCGCACCGCCCTCGACACCCTATGGCAGCCCATCCCGAGGCCGGTCGAACACCCGCGGCCCAGGTTTCCGAGAACATCTCCGGCCCACAGGCCAGGAACATCCGCGCGCGTACGGGTAGTAC
>JADGHD010000322.1 GCA_019689615.1 Frankia sp.
GCCCCGCCGACCACGCCGGCCCCGGCCGTGCCCTCGTCCCCGGCGGCCTCGCCCACGCCGTCGCCGACGCCGTCGCCCACGCCGACGGCCACCCCGGCGCCGCCGCCGACCACCGAGCCGCCGAGCCCGCCGGTCGCCCGGCTGAGCGCGTCGCCGGACAGCGGGAACGCGCCGCTGCCGGTACGGCTGGACGCCAGCGACTCCGAGCCCGGCGACGACTCGGTGCCCATCGTCAGCTACGACTTCCAGGCCGGCCTCGACGGCACGGTCACCCAGTCCACGGGCGACCAGGCCTCCGCCGTGGTGGACATGACCTTCGACACCCCGGGGACCTGGGTGATCCGGGTCCGGGTGACCGACGCCGATGGGCGCTCGGCGCAGAGCGCCGTGGTCCAGGTGACCGTGTCCGAGCCGCCGGCTCCGGAGCCGCCGCCGTCGCCGCCCCCGCCGGCCACGGTCCCCGAGACGACCAGCGGCCCGACCAACACCTGGTCGAACTACATGAACGCCGGTGGCACCCAGGGGCCCACGATCGCCCGTAACCAGACCGTCCAGATCTCCTGCCGGCTGCGCGGCTTCGCCGTCGCCAACGGCAACACCTGGTGGTACCGGATCGCGTCGCCGCCGTGGAGCAACCAGTTCTACGCGAGCGCCGACGCGTTCTACAACAACGGCGCGACGTCCGGCCCGGTGAACGACGTCTTCGTCGACGAGGCGGTGCCGCTGTGCTGACCGGCCGGCTGACCAGGCCCCGGTGCGGCGGCCAGCGTGGCCTGGGCGGGGGACCGGGATGAGCGTGCCCGGCCCGGCGCTCGCCGGCGGGCCGGCGCTGTTCGGCCCGACCGGGCTGTTCACCGTGCACCGGCAGGCGATCCTCATCGGGCTGGCCGTCGTCGTCGGCCTGACCATCGCGATCGTCGCCGCGACCTGGTTCTCCCGGCGCTTCGGCTGGCGCAGCACCGCGGGCCGGCTGGCCCGGGCGGTGCGCCGCCGGCTCGCCGCCGTCGCGGAGTGGCTCTGGGCGCCGGTGCGCCACCGGCTGCGGGTGCGGTTCGCCGCCCAGGCGCTGCTCGACGACGAGCTGCCGGTGCTGCGCGCCGCCGCCTTCGGCGCCGCCGGCTCCCGCGCCGCGGGCTCGGGCGGCCCGGGGGCGTTTCCATACCTTCTCGCCGTCGGCCCGGCCCTGGCCGGGGTGGGGCTCGCCGGCCGGCCACCGCCGCGCCGCTCGGCCACGCCGGACCTGGGCGCGCCGCCGGGCTGGGGCGCCACGTCGGGCACCCGACGGGAGCGGCCCGCGCTGCCGGCGCCGTGGCGCCCGGACGGGCCGGGCCGCTGGACGGCGCGGCGGACCGAACTGCCCCGCACCAGCTGGGAGGAGACGGCGGACTGGGCGGGCTGCCTGGTCGCCGTCGGGGTGTCGGGCGCTCGCCAGACGCGGACGCTGACCCTGCTCGACCTCGCGGTGCTGCCGGCGGTGGGCGTCCTGGAAGGGCCGCGCGACCAGTGCCGCCGGCTCGCCGCCGCGATCGCCGCCCAGCTCGCCGCCGGCCTGCCGGTCGGCAACCCGACGGTGAGCCTGCTGGTGACCGACGAGATCCTGCCGGGCTACGGCGGCCCGGCCCTGCCGGAGGCGCTCGACCTGCTGCGGCCAACCGACCTCGCCAGCGCCTCGGCGGCCTCGCCGTCGCCCGCCATGACCCTGCTGGTGTGCGGTGGCCTCGCCGGGCGGGACATCGAACGGCTGGCCGCGGCGGTGCGGCTGGACCGCGGGCTGCGCGTGCTCACGACCGGGCCGTGGCCGGGGTCCCGCTGGCGGCTGGTGCTCACCCGCAAGGGGTGGCTGACCGCGCCCGAGCTCGCCGTCGCGGTGGACGCGGCACCGCTGGAGCGGGCCGTCGCCCGGGCGCTGCGGCGCCGCGCCAGCGCGCCAGCCACGCGGGCCGCCCCGGCCAGCATGCCGGGCCCGACCAGCCCGGAGAGCCAGCCGCCTGTCGCCGGGTCGGCGTCCTCGCCGGCATCGTCGTCCCCGCCGCCACCGGCGTCGGTGCCGTCCCCGGCTCCGCCGCTGCCTGGAGACCAACGGGTGGCCGTGCCGCTGCCGGGGGCGGCGGCCGCCGCGGCGTCGGGCCAGCCCGTGGCCCAGCCGCCCGCGCCGGTGCCCACGCCGCCGATGTTGTCGCCGCCTCGGCCCGCGCCGGTACCGCTGTCCCGGCCACCGGCGACCTCGGCCGCAACCCCGACGGCCTCGACGAGAGCGGCTGACCGGCCCCCGCCGTCCCCGGCAGCGCCGACCGCTGCTGCGCGCCCGGCGCAGTCCGGGATGGCCGGCGCACCGCCGACGACGCCCGCGACCCGACCGGCCGCCGCCGCTCCGCGTCCGGCTGCGTCCCCGGGAGCCGGGAGACCCCCGCTGCCGCCGACGGCCTCGTCCGCCGCCTCGGCCGCGGCGTCGTCCCGGGCGACGAGCGCGCCGGTGCCGGCGCCGGCCGTCCCCGTTGGCCATGGTGGCGGTCCGGCCCACCTGCCGGCGCAGCCGGACCTGGCGGAGCCCGAGCCAGCGGGCGACGCCCCCGTGGCCGCCTCGGCCGCGTCGGCCGCGCCCGGCCCGCGGCCGGCGTCGGCAGCGGAGGAGCCCGAGTGAGCAGCCCGCCCCGGATACCGGTGCCGCTCACGGTCGTCGTGGCCGTGGCGGACCACGGCCACGCCGTGGCTGCCGACGTGGGGCCCGCGGGGCTGCCCGGCGGGCCGGCGACGACGGCGCGGGCAAGGCAGGTCACGCCCGCCGCCGGGACTCGCTGGGAGTTCGACGCCGTCCTCTCCCTGGCGCCGGCGGACACCGTCGCGGCCGTCACCGCGGGCATCGCCGAGCTGGTGGCGGCCGCGCTCGACGGTCCCGGCCGACCGGGCGCGCTCGGGGCACCCGCCGCGGCCGGTGGGCTCTACCTCGGCGACGAGCTCCTCGACCCGGCGGCGACGGTGCGCGACGCCGGCATCGTCAGCGGCGTGCGGGTCGGCTTCGGCGGCCCGGTCCCACCGCCGCCGGCCGCGTCGCCGGGGGAGGCAGGGCCTGGGGCGGCGCCGGCCGGCCGCGCGGGCGACGGCGGCGACGACGGCGTGCCTGACCGGCCGGCGGGGCGCGAGCGCTGGTACCGCGAGCGCTGGTACGAGGTCCGCGTTGTCGGCGGCCCGTGCGCCGGCCGGGTCTGGAGCGTCGGGCCGGGGGCGCACGGGATCGGGCCGGGGCGCGGCAGCGCGATCCGCCTGCCCGGGGTGCCGGAGCCGGGACCGGTGCTGCACGTCAGCAACACCGGGGTTAGCTGGGTCAGCTGGCCGTCCGGCACCGAGGACCGCCCGGGGGACCCGGCCGAGGCCGGCTGGCCGCCGCGGGTCGCCGAGCCGCGCCCACCCGTCACCAGGATGACCGACGAGCACCGGCTCGCCATGGCGGCGAACCAACCAGGGCAGCCGGCCGACGCCGTCGGCCCGGCCACCGACCCGCCCCGCGCTGCCGGCCCCGGCGGCGTCCCCGCGGCCGGCCCCGACCTCATGGCCGGGAGCGACCAGGCACGGCCGTGGCCGGTCAACGTGGACCTCGCCGTCGGCGAGCACCTGCTGCGGCTAGTCGACCCGTTCGAGCCGGACGCCGCGGTGACGGCGTCGGTGGACGTGGTCGGGCGGGACTTCAACCGGCCGCCGCGGATCGTGCCCCCGCTGCTCTACGCCCGGCAGCGGTTCCCGACGCCGCCCAGGCCGCCGTCGCGCCGGCCGGTGCCGATCGTGCTGATGCTCGCGCCGATGCTGATGGGCTTCGCCTTCTTCTGGTTCCTCGGCTCGGTGTTCTTCCTGGTCATCATGCTGTTCACGCCGCTGATGGGGTTCGCGAACTGGTTCAGCGGGCGGCGTGGTGGCCGGCGGCAGTACCGCCGGGAGACCGCCCGCTACCGGAGCAGGCGGGCCGAGACCGAGCGGGAGCTCGCGGCCACGGTCGCCGGGGAGCGGGTCGCCCGCGCCCAGGCCGCGCCCGACCCGGCCCAGGTGTGGCTCACGGCCACCGGCCCGGGCGGGCGGCTGTGGGAACGGCGCCGCGCCGACCCCGACTACCTGGTGCTGCGGGTGGGCACGGCCGACCAGCCGTCGCTGGTCGAGGTGGAGGACCCGGCGGTCGACGGCGTCAGCCGGGACGTCCGCTGGATCGTCCCCGACCTGCCGGTGCTGGTCGACGTCGCCGCCGGTGGGGTCGTCGGCCTGGCCGGCCCGCGGCCCGAGGTCGCCGGCCTCGCCCGCTGGCTCGTCGGGCAGGCTGCCGTCCTGCACAGCCCGCGTGACCTGCGGGTGGAGGTGCTCACCGATGCCGCGGGCCAGGCCTGTTGGGACTGGCTGCGCTGGCTGCCGCACGCGAGGCCCGGGCCGGCGGACGGGCCGTCGGCCGCCGTGCCGTATGCGTTCGCCGGGACCGACGCCGAGACGGTGGCCGCGCGGGTCGCCGAGCTGGTCGCGCTGGTGAGGGCCAGGACGAAGGCGCGCGGCTCGGCCATGGGGCAGGTCCTGTTCCAGGAGCCGGACGTGCTGGTCGTCCTCGACGGCGCGCGCCGGCTGCGCGACGTGCCCGGGGTGGTGCAGGTGCTCACCGAGGGGCCGCAGGTGCGGGTGTTCGCGCTCTGCCTGGAGACCGAGCAGCGGCTGCTGCCGGAGGAGTGCGCGGTTGTCGTCCGCGCCGACCCCGACGGGCTCACCGTGCGCCGCTCCGACGCCCCCGAGCTGACCGCGGTGCGCCAGGAGCTGGTCGGCCAGGACTGGTGCGACCAGGTGGGCCGGGCGCTGTGCCCGCTGCGCGACGTCACCCCGGAGGACGACGGCGGCCTGCCCGAGCGGGTGGGGCTGCTGGAGGTGCTGGGGCTCGCGGACGTGCCACCGGACGAGCTGGCCGGGCGGATCGCCGCCGGCTGGCAGGCGCGCCAGGCGAGCACCGCGTTCCCGCTGGGCGTCGGGTTCGACGGCCCGTTCGTGCTGGACCTCGTCCGGGACGGGCCGCACGCGCTGGTCGCCGGCACGACCGGCGCCGGCAAGTCCGAGCTGCTGCAGACCCTCGTCGCCGCGCTGGCCGCCCACAACCACCCCGACGAGCTGGGCTTCGTCCTGATCGACTACAAGGGCGGCAGCGCGTTCCACGACTGCGTGCGGCTGCCGCACACCCTCGGCATGGTCACCGACCTGGACGCGGCGCTCGCCGCCCGCGCGCTCGAGTCGCTGGCCGCCGAGCTGCGCCGGCGCGAGGAGGTCCTGGCCAGGGTCGCCGCCAAGGACCTGGCGCACTACCGCGCGCTGCGCGCCGCCGACCCGTCGCTCGCCCCGCTCGGCCGGCTGGTCATCGTCATCGACGAGTTCGCGACGCTGGTCCGCGACGTGCCGGCGTTCATCCCCGGCCTGGTCAGCCTCGCCCAGCGGGGCCGCTCGCTCGGGGTCCACCTGGTCCTGGCCACGCAGCGCCCCGGCGGCTCGGTCACCGCCGACATCCGGGCGAACACCAACCTGCGGATCGCGCTGCGGGTCACCGACACCCACGAGAGCACCGACGTCATCGACACGCCGGACGCCGCGTACGTGCCGGCCGCGACGCCGGGCCGGGCGCTGGTCCGCCTCGCCGCCCGCTCGTCCGTGCCGTTCCAGACGGCGTATGCCGGCGGCCGCTACGTCCCGCCCGCGCCAGACGCCGGCTCGGCCGGCGCCGAGACGACCGAGACGGTCGACCTGGCCGGGCCAGCCGCGCCGGTCGATGCGGTGCCGCTGCGCTGGCCGGGGCTTGGCCGGCCGCTGCCGTTCGCCGCCGAGCGGCCGGCCGTCACCGCGGCGGACGAGGACGTCACCACCGACCTGGACGTCCTCGTCGAGGCGATCCGGGCGGCGGCGGTGCTCGCCGGGGACGACCCGGCCGGCGCCGACCGGCCGAGCCCGTGGCTGCCACCGCTGGGCACCCGGGTGCTCCTCGACGACCTTCTCGCGCGGGTCGCGGCCGGCGGTGGCCCGGGCGGCGGCGGGGGTGCCGGGC
>JADGHD010000323.1 GCA_019689615.1 Frankia sp.
CCCCGCGCCCTCGCCGTCGGCCCGCCCGGGTTCCGGGCCGACCTGCGCGACCCCCGCAACCACCTGATCGCCGCCGGCGCCGTGGCCGCGGTCGCCGGCGGCGTGGCGGTCCTGCTCGCGCCGTCGTCCGCCCGTGGCGGCGTCGGGGCCGCCGTCCTCGTCGCCCTGGCAGCGGCCGGGGCGCTCGCCCTGCTCGCGGCCCGGCGGGAGGCGGCGGCCCGCCGGCTGCGCGCCGAGGTCGCCGCGCTGCGGGCGGAGGCTGACCGGCGGGCGGGCGTGGTCGCCCAGCTCGCCGATGACACCCTGCCGAAGGTGGTCGCCCGGCTGCGCGACGGCCTGTCGGTCGACGAGGTGCTCGCCGACGCCCTCGCGCAGACGCCGCTGGCCGGGCCGGCGGAGCAGCGGATCGTGCGCCTGGCGGTGGAGGAGGTGGGCCGGGGCGAGCGGATGCGGGCGGCGGCGATGGCCGCCTGCGCGAACGCCGCCGGCCGGATGCAGGCGCTGGCCACCAGCATGCTGGCCGACCTGCGGGAGATGGAGGACCGACACGGCGAGGAGGTGCTCGGCGACCTGCTGCGCCTCGACCACGCCACCGCCCAGGCCGGCCGGCTCGCCGACTCGATCGCGGTGCTCACCGGTGCCCGCAGCGGCCGGCGCTGGACCAGACCGATCGTGATGGAGAGCATCCTGCGCGGCGCGGTCGGCCGGATCAGCGCCTTCCAGCGGGTGCGCCTGCACAGCACCAGCACCGTCGCGGTCGCCGGCTACGCGGCCGAGGGCGTCATGCACGCGCTCGCCGAGCTGATGGACAACGCCACCAGCTTCTCCCCGCCGTCGGAGGAAGTGCACGTCTACGTCGAGGAGGTCCAGGCGGGGGTCGTCGTCACGATCGAGGACGGCGGGCTGGTGATGAGCCCGGCCGCGCTGCGCCGCGCGGAGCGCACCGTCTCGGCCGAGCAGCTCGACCTGACCACCCTGTCCGGGACCCGGCTGGGGCTGGCGGTCGTCGGCGTGCTGGCCCGCCGGTACGGGCTGACCGTGTCGTTCCGGCCGTCCTCGCGGGGCGGCACCGGCGCCATCGTGATCATCCCGCGCCAGCTGATCACGCAGCCCAGGCCGGAGCCCCCGCCCCCGCTGCCGGAGCCACCCGCGCGGCCAGCCGACCAGCCGGACGACGACGCCACCGGCTCCGACCACGCCGGCCGGGGCACCGGGGGGAGCGGGCCAGGCCGGCCGAGCAGCGAGATCGCCGGACCGGCCACGCCCGCCGCCGGTGGGACCCGGGGCGACGCCGCTGCGGCCGCGTCGGCGACGGCCGCGCCGGCCAGCCCGGCGCCGGCCCGCCCCCTGCCCAAGCGGCAGCGCGGGCAGACGCTCGGCGCCTCCGGGCGGCCGCTGGGGACCGGCCCGGCCCGCGCCGCGGGCACGCCGGCCGGGACCACGGCCGGGGGGACCGCGGCGACCGGCACGCCGACGACGGCTGGCGCGGCCAGCACCGTGCGGCCCAGACGCAGCCCGTCGGCTGCCGGCGCCCGGTTCAGCGCGTTCCAGCAGGCCACGGCCCGGCTCCGGGCCGCGAGCGCGCCCAGCCCCGCCGGGTCGGCGCCGCCGGCGGGCGAGCCCAGCCCCGGCGGGCCGGCAGGGCCGGACGGGCCGGACGGGACGGACGCGCCCGGGGCCAGCGCGGGGCCGCGATGAGCGACGGCGCTGCGCCGCGCCCCCTCGGACTGGACAACGACGGATTGGAGGAAGGGGCCGCCCGGCGGAGGCCGAAGCACCCGGGCCCTGGTCCCGACACCCGATGACCAAGAACAACGACCGCGAGCTCGACTGGCTGCTGGAGAGCCTGCTCCAGCGGACGCCTGGCGCCCGGCACGCGCTCGTGCTCTCCCGGGACGGCCTCAAGCTGTGCCGGACGTCCGGGCTTTCGGTGGACCAGGCCGACCAGCTGTCCGCCATCGCCTCGGGCATCCAGAGCCTGGCCCACGGCGCCTCGGCCGAGTTCGGCGACGGCACCGGCGGGGTGCGCCAGTCGATGACCGAGTTCCACGGTGGCCTGCTGTTCATCGTCGAGGCCGGGGAGGGCGCCCACCTGGCGGTCATCGCCAACGAGGACGCCGATGCCGGCGTGATTGGCCACAACATGAACGAACTGGTCGAGCAGATCGGCGAGTACCTGAGTTCGCCGGCCCGGGCCCCGCGCTCCCCGGTGGCCTCGGCATGAGCCGCGAGGCGATCGACCGGGAGACCCCGGACCGGCTCTACACGATCACCGGCGGCCGCAGCCGCGCGCACACCGACGTGTTCGACCTGGTCACGCTGGTCGTCGCGGAGAGCGAGCCGACGCCGGGCATGCAGTCGGAGCACACCCGGATCCTGCGGATGTGCCGCGCTCCCCGGGCGGTCGTCGAGATCTCCGCCGCGCTGCGCCTGCCGATCAGCGTCACCCGGATCCTGCTGTGCGACCTGCTGGACGCCGGCCGGATCACCGTGCGCCAGCCCACCCGGTCCGCCGGCGCCCAGGAGTCGCTTGGCCTGCCGTTCGCCCACCCGGACGTGCTGAAGGAGGTGCTCGTTGGGCTCCGCCAGCTCTAGCCCCGGCCGCCCGGCGGCGGCCGAGGAGCCTGAGCCGGAGGTCGCCCCGCTTCGGTCGACGGTCCGGGAAGGCGTAAAGATCGTGATCGTCGGCGGGTTCGGCGTCGGCAAGACCACGATGGTCCGCTCGGTCAGCGAGATCCGCCCGCTGTCGACCGAAGAGGTGATGACGGAGGCCGGCGTCGGGATCGACGACGTCGCCGGCGTCCGCGGCAAGAACACCACGACCGTCGCCTTCGACTTCGGCCGGATCAGCCTCGACGAGCACCTCGTGCTCTACCTGTTCGGCGCGCCGGGACAGGAGCGGTTCTGGTTCCTGTGGGACCGGCTGTTCGCCGGCACCCTGGGCGCGGTCGTGCTCCTGGACACCCGCCGGGTCGAGGACTCCTGGTACGCGATCGACCGGCTCGAGCACCACAACATGCCCTTCGTCGTCGCCCGCAACAACTTCGGCCAGCCGACGCACACGCTGGAGGAGGTCCGCGACGCCCTGTCGCTCGACCCCGGCGTGCCGCTCGTCGACTGCGACGCCCGCCGCCGCGAGTCCAGCCGGGACGTGCTGATCACGCTGGTCCAGCACGTGTACGCGCTGTCGTCCGCGGCCTACGGCGCGATGGCGGGCGCCGCCTCATGAGCGAGCTGACCGCGCCGACGCGGCTGTCGGCTGCTGACTTCGCCAGCCGTTTCCCGGCGCACGTCGGCGCCGCCCGGTTGTTCGGTGAGGCGTTCCACGCGGACCCCCACGGGCTCTACCGCGCGCTGCGGGCCCGCCACGGCGGTGTGGCGCCGGTCCTGCTGGAAGGCGGCCTCCCGGCCTGGATCATCCTGGGCTACCGGGAGTACCACTACGTCTGCAGCCACCCGGAGCTGTTTGTCCGTGACTCCCGCCTCTGGAACGCCTGGGACCTGGTGTCGCCGGACTGGCCGGTGCTGCCGATGCTCATCGAGCGGGACACGGTGTGGTGGTTCGAGGGCGCCGAGCACGAGCGGCGCTCCGAGGTGCTGCACGACGCGCTCGGCGTCGTCGACCGGTTCGAGCTGCGCGGGCGCTGCGAGCGGATCGCGGACCGGCTGATCGACGACTTCGTCGCGACCGGCGAGGCGGACCTCATCAGCCAGTTCGCCGAGCCCATGCCGATCCTCGCGCTGGCCGCCCTGCTGGAGATCCCGTCCGCGGACGTCCCGGACGTTGCCCGCGACATGAACGCCACGCTCGACCAGGGCGAGGACGCCCAGGACGCGTACCTGCGGATGCGGGCGACGCTCGGCCGGCTGGCCGCCCGCCGCCGGGAAAGCCCCGGCTTCGGCGTGCTGTCCCGGCTCGCGCTGTCGGCGGCCGGGCTGTCCGACGAGGCGCTGCTCGACGAGTTCCTCACCATGTTCAACTTCGGCCATCAGGCCGTGGGCAACTGGATCGGCAACACGCTGCGGCTGATGCTGTGTGACCCCCGGTTCACGACGACGCTGGCCGGCGGCCGCAGCAGCGTCGCCCAGGCGATGGAGGCGGTTCTGTGGGAGGACCCGCCCGACCAGAACATCTCCGGCCGCTGGGTCGTCCGGACCAGCCACATCAGCGGCCAGCGGGTCGAGGCCGGCGACATGCTGGTGCTGTCGGTGGCGGCCGCCAACGCCGACCCGCAGATCCGCCCGGCCGCCGCCGTCGGTGCCAGCGGCAACCAGGCGCACATGGCCTTCGGCCACGGCAACCACCGCTGCCCGTACCCAGCGCAGGAAATCGGCGAGGTCATCGCGCGGACCGCCGTCGAGGTGCTGCTCGACCGGCTGCCGGACGTCACCCTCGCCGTGGCGCCCGAGGAGCTGGTATGGCGGCCAGCGGTGTGGGTCCGCGGGCTCGCGGCGCTGCCGGTCGTGTTCACGCCGGCCTGACCAGTCAGGACAACTCGGACCGCACGGGACCGTCGGTTGCGGCGGGACTGACCGGGCATGTGGGTCCCCGCTGACGGGCCGACCAAAACCTTACGTTAGTGTCGACTTCCTGGGGGAAGTGCCGAGCCCACCCAAATCCCACGCAGCCCACGCCGACGGAGACTTAGTGACCTGGTCTGTGCCTCCTCGACCGATCTCCCGCCCGCCGAGGGGCATCGACCCAGACACGCTGCCCCTGCAGGTCCGGGTGCGTCCGCCCGCCCCGCGCCGGCCGGCGGCGGACCGGCGCGCGCAGCGCGCGCGGCCACCGGACGGGCTCAACCTCCAGCTGCCGACGCTCACCGGGCTACGCGGCATCGCCGCGCTGATGGTGTTCACCCGGCACATCTACGTCGACGTCGAGGCGTTCATCCCGGCGCTGGCCATCCTCGGCGACATCGGCTACGCCGGGGTGACCTTCTTCTTCATCCTCTCCGGCTATGTGCTCGCCTGGTCGACCGGGGGCAGCGCCGACGCGACCTTCTGGTGGCGGCGGTTCGCCCGGGTCTACCCGCTGTACTTCCTCGCCGTCTGGATCTGGCTCGCCCTGGCCTGGCACTTCGACATGTTCGGGGAGTTCGGCTCGCAGGTGATTTCGATCGTGCCCAGCCTGCTGCTGGTCCAGGCCTGGGTGCCGGACCAGTCGATCTACTTCGGCTGGGGCGGCGCCGTGCTGTGGTCGCTGTCCTGCGAGGCGTTCTTCTACCTGATGTTCCCGGTGATCTACCGGATGCTGGCCTACCGGGACACCCGCGGCCGGCTGACGGTCGCTGCCGCGGTCATCGTCCCGACGATGCTGGTCGCGGTGCCGGCGAGCTTCGCCGGCTCGCGCTACGACCTGGCCGTCTACGCCAACCCGGGGATCCGGATCGGCGAGTTCGTGCTCGGCGTGGCGCTCGGCCTGATCGCCCGCGAGGGGATCCGCGGCAGCCGGCGGCTGCGCCAGTCGCTGCTGCTGGTCGCGATCGTGCCGGCGGCCGTCGCCGTGCTCATCGGCGCCGAGCACGGCCACCGGCAGGGCCTGATCGACACCATCATGATCCCGACGTTCGCATCCCTGATCTTCCTCGCCGGTACCCGGGAGGCCGACCGCGGCGCGATCCCGGTGTTCGGCAGCTGGCCGGTGGTCTACTTCGGCGAGATCTCGTACGCGTTCTACCTGGTCCACCCGGCGGCGTTGACGATCGCGGTCCAGCTCGGCTGGTTCGACGTGCTGACGGCCGGCGAGGCGGCGCTGGCGCTGCTGGCGGGGCTCGCGCTGGCCACCGTGCTGGCCGCGTTCCTGCACCACACCGTCGAGGTGCCGGCCCGCAGGATGCTGATGCGCCGCCAGCCGGAGGGCAGGGCCCGCGGCGCCCGCCGCCAGCGCCGCACGATCCCCTTCGTGCCGTGGCGGGCCCCGGCCCAGGCCAGCCTGCAGCCGATGGCGTAGCCCCCGGGCCGCCCCGCTGGCGGGTACGCGGCCCGGCCGGGTCGGGGCGGCCGGGGTGGCGCGGCCGGGGTGGCGCGGCTGGGCTCATGGCG
>JADGHD010000324.1 GCA_019689615.1 Frankia sp.
GCGGCGGGCGGCGGTGTGCTCGCGCCGCCCGCCGCCGCGAACCGCCCGGTCAGCCGGAGACCGGCCGTTCGTCGGCCTCGGCGGCCTCGGTGCTCGGGCCGGCGTCGCCACGCAGGTTGTAGCGGGCGATCGCCTCCTCGACCACGCTGGCCTTGACCTCGCCGGTGCGTACCAGCGACTCCAGCGTCGCCACCACGATCGACTCCGCGTCGACGTTGAAGTGCCGGCGCAGCGCGATCCGGGTGTCGGACCGGCCGAACCCGTCGGTGCCGAGCGAGGTGTACGGCTGCGGCACCCAGCGGGCGATCTGGTCGGGCACGGCCCGCATCCAGTCGCTGACCGCGACGACCGGGCCGGGGGTGCCGTCGAGGATGCGGGTCACGTACGGGACGCGCGCCGGCTGCTCCGGGCTGAGCAGGTTCGCCCGCTCCGCCGCCAGCGCGTCCCTGCGCAGCTCGTTCCACGAGGTGACCGACCAGACGTCGGCCGCGATGCCGAAGTCGGTGGCGAGCATCTCCTGCGCGGACAACGCCCAGCGCGCCGCGGTGCCGCTGGCCAGCAGCTGCGCCCGGGGCACGGCGCCGTTGCCGCCCTGGGCGCGGTCGAGCAGCCCGCGGGCGGCCGGCACCTCGTCGGCCGGGCGGAACCGGTACATGCCGGCGATGACCTGGGCCGGGTCGAGGCCGGCCGGCTCCGCGGGCTGCGGGTACGGCTCGTTGTAGACCGACAGGTAGTAGAAGACGCTCTCGTTGCGCTCGCCGTACATCCGGTCCAGGGCGTCCCGCACGATGTGCGCGATCTCGAAGCCGAAGGCCGGGTCGTAGGCGACGCAGGCCGGGTTCGTCGACGCCAGCAGCATCGAGTGCCCGTCCTGGTGCTGCAGGCCCTCGCCGTTGAGCGTGGTGCGCCCGGCCGTCGCCCCGAGCAGGAAGCCGCGGCCGAGCTGGTCACCGAACGCCCACATCTGGTCGCCGGTGCGCTGGAAGCCGAACATCGAGTAGAAGACGTAGACCGGGATCATGTGCTGGGCGTGCGTCGCGTACGCCGTGCCAGCCGCGATGACCGACGCCATCGAGCCGGCCTCGCTGATCCCCTCGTGCAGGATCTGGCCCTGCTCGGACTCCTGGTAGGACAGCAGCAGGTCGCGGTCGACGGCCTCGTACTTCTGCCCGTGCGGCGAGTAGATCTTCGCCGTCGGGAACATCGCGTCCATGCCGAACGTGCGGGCCTCGTCCGGGATGACCGGCACGAAGCGGGCGCCCATCTCCTTCGTCTTCAGGAGGTCCTTCAGCAGCCGGACGAACGCCATCGTCGTGGCCACCGGCTGCCTTCCGGAGCCCTTGCGCAGCGTGTCGAACAGCGAGGCCGGCGGCTGCGGCAGCGGCTTGGCCCGGACCACCCGGCGCGGCAGCGAGCCGTCGAGCGCGGCCCGCCGCTCCTTCATGTACTGGATCTCCTCGGAGTCCGGCCCCGGGTGGTAGTACGGCGGCAGGTCCTCCTCGAGCGCCTTGTCCGGGATGTCCAGGTAGAGCCGGTCGCGGAACTCCTTGAGCTCGGCCTTGGTCAGTTTCTTCATCTGGTGGGTGGCGTTGCGGGCCTCGAAGTCCTTGCCCAGCGTCCAGCCCTTGATGGTGTGCGCGAGGATGACCGTCGGCTGGCCCTCGTGCTCGACCGCGGCCTTGTAGGCGGCGTAGAGCTTGCGGTAGTCGTGGCCGCCGCGGGAGAGCCGGCGAAGCTCGTCGTCGGACATGTCGGCGACCATCCGGCGCAGCCGGGCGTCCGTGCCGAAGAAGTGCTCCCGGATGTAGGCACCGGACGAGGTCGAGTATGTCTGGAACTGGCCGTCCGGCGTGGTGTTCATCTTGTTCACCAGCACGCCGTCGGTGTCCTTGGCCAGCAGCGGGTCCCAGTCGCGGCCCCAGACCACCTTGATGACGTTCCAGCCGGCGCCGCGGAACAGCGCCTCCAGCTCCTGCATGATCTTGCCGTTGCCGCGGACCGGGCCGTCGAGGCGCTGCAGGTTGCAGTTCACGACGAAGATCAGGTTGTCGAGCTCCTCGCGGGCGGCGACGCCGAGCGCGCCGATCGACTCGGGCTCGTCCATCTCGCCGTCACCGAGGAACGCCCAGACCCTGCTGCCCGAGGTGTCCTTGATCTTCCGCTTGAGCAGGTAGCGGTTGAACCGCGCCTGGTAGATCGCGTTGATCGGGCCGAGGCCCATGGAGACGGTCGGGAACTCCCAGAAGTCCGGCATCAGCCGCGGGTGCGGATATGACGACAGGCCGCCGGGAACGCCTTCCCGGCGGAAGGCGTCGAGCTGCTCCTCGGTGAGCCGGCCCTCCAGGAACGCGCGGGCGTAGATTCCCGGGGACGCGTGCCCCTGAATGAAGATCTGGTCACCCGAGCCACTGCCGGGCGAGGAGCTCAGGTGATCCTTGCCACGGAAGAAGTGGTTGAAGCCGACCTCGTAGAGGCTGGCGCTCGACGCGTAGGTGGCGATATGCCCACCGACGTTGTACTCGGGGCGGTTGGCGCGGCTGACCATAATGGCCGCGTTCCACCGGATGTAGGCGCGGATGCGCCGTTCCACGTGCTCGTCACCGGGGAACCACGGCTCCCGCTCCGGGGGAATCGTGTTGATGAAGTCCGTGCTGGTCAGGGATGGGACGCCGACGGCCTTCTCCCGCGCCCGCTCCAGCAGTTTGAGCATCAGGAAGCGGGCCCTCGCCCGCCCCTGCTCGTCAATGACGGCGTCGAGGGACTCGAGCCATTCGCTGGTTTCCGACGGGTCCACGTCGGGCAGCTGGCTGGGCAGTCCGTCGGTGATGACCGAGAACTTCCGCGTACTCTCCTGTGCCACTTTCTCCCGCTCCTAGCCCTCGTGTGCTGGCCGGCTCCGGCAGGTCGTGCCTGGCCGGACATGCTGACGCCATCGTGCTCCGTCTCGCCGGGGACGTCACGCACACCCCGGTTACCGCCGAGTTCAGCGACGTCGGTCGTGACGGACGTCAACCCAACTGCGTTCCGCGCGGGGCCCAGTCCTGGATCTGATATACGGCTCCATCCCGATTCTGGCCCGGCGCTCCGCGCTCATCGGGTTCCATCCTGGTCCGGTGCCCACGCGCGGTGACCCGCGGGGCCCACCAGCGCGACCGGCGCACGACGGGGCCGTGGGCGCGGGCCGCCGGAGGGAAGCCGCCCTGACACGCCGTCGATTATCGAGGCATGGAGACCACGACTGTGACGGTGCGCACGGGGCGGCGGGAGCGGGTGCATGACCTTACGGCCGAGGCCGCCCGGTTCGTCTCCGGCCGCGGGGACGGACTGCTGTCGGTGTTCGTGCCGCACGCGACGGCCGGCGTCGCGATCCTCGAGCTCGGGTCGGGCAGTGACGAGGACCTGCTGGCCGCGCTCGCCGACCTGCTGCCGGCCGACGGGCGCTGGCGGCACCAGCACGGCTCGCCCGGGCACGGCCGGTCGCACGTCATGCCGGCGTTCGTGCCGCCGTCGCTGACCGTCCCGGTGTTCGGCGGGCGGCTGGCGCTCGGAACCTGGCAGTCGATCGCTCTCGTCGACCTCAACGTGGACAATCCAGACCGGACGGTACGTTTTTCGTTTCTGCCCGGGTGACCGCCAGGCGGAAGCCGGCGGCCGCGGCGAGCGGGCCCCACAACGCGGCGCCACCCCCGGATTTCGCCCCCACCGGGCGCGCGCCCAGGTCACCGAACGGTCACCCACCAGCCCGTCCGCCGCCAGCGAAATTCCGCCGACGGCGTGGCCTGCGAAAAGAGCCAACCGCCCGGTGACCACGGCCGGGCGCGGGCGGCCAGGAACGGCCTGGCGTGGGGCAGCGGTTGAGCCGCACGATGAGGCGGTACGGAACGGACGACATACACCTGGTTGTCCACGAGCACCGGCGTGGCACTTGCGTAGCCACCGCATGGTCCGATGGACTTAGGTCACGGCGGGGCCCGCGGCCACCTTGGCCGCCGGGTTGGTCCGGCCGGGACGTACGGGTCTGTGGCCCGTTCGTGACGTATACGAGCAGGAGGTAACGGAGGGTGAGTCCGACCGCGGCGAACGCCGAGGGTCAGCGCCGTGCGGAGCGTCTGGGTGTCGTCGCCGGGACCATGGTGCAGTCGATCAACGAGGACGACGACATCGCCACCGACCTGCTGGAGGCGATCGTCGCAGCCAGCGGGACGGAGCTCGTGCCGGAGGACTCCGACGACGTCGTCGACATTGTTCTGCTCTGGTGGCGGGACGATGACGGGGACCTCGCCAACGCGCTCATCGATGCCCGGCGGCAGCTCTCCGATGACGGGGTCATCTGGCTGCTGACCCCGAAGGCTGGCCGGCCCGGCCACGTCGAGCCGAGCGACGTGCTGGACGCGGTGCCCACCGCCGGCCTGGTGCAGACCAGCACGATCAGCGTCGCGCAGGAGTGGGCCGGGATGCGCCTGGCCGCCCCGAAGTCGCAGCGCGTTCGTCACCGGTAGCCCGCGGGTCCAGGGGCCGCCCGGCACGCCAGCGCGTGGCGGGCGGCCCCACCGTGAACGGCGCGGCGTGCGGTCGTCCGCGCGCCGGCGCGCCCCGCCCGGCCTGCCCGCGCGCCCTCGACCGCTCAGCGCACGAGCGGGACCTGCTGTCCCTCGACGGCCATGGGATAGCGGTCCCAGATCTGGTTGATCTGGATCTGCAGGTACAGCGGGCCGAAGCCGATCAGGAAGAGCAGGAACGCCAGCGGCACCGGCAACGGCGGCAGCCCGGCCGCGCGCCGCGCCGCCGAGGCCCGCTCACACAGCCGCCACACCGCGACGAACGGCGGGACGATCAGGAGCACGCCGAGCGACACCGCGAGCACCGAGACCCCCGGCCGCACCCGGATCCGCGCGTACTCGGCGACCTCCCTCGTCGTCTTGTAGAACCAGACGAGCGAATAGACGCCCAGCGTGATCAGCGGGAGGCCGAGCCAGGCGGCAACCGGGTTACGACGCTTGCCCAGCACGCCCCAGCCGACCGTCCCGGTCCCCGGCCCGGGCTGGGCCGGCTGATGCGGCGGCGACCAGTGCGGCGTCGTCTCTGGGTTGGTCACGGCGCTTCCCTGCCCCTCAGGCCATCAGCGGTGCCGTCATCGTTGACCGCCCAGACTAACGCCGCCATCCCCGCACCCGCCTGATGATCGCGCCCGCCGCACGCCCGGCGACGGTCCCGCCGCGGCGCGGTGGGCCTTGCCGGCCACGCCGGGCCCGGCTGCCTGGCCGGTACGGATGGCATGCTGAAGCCAGTAGCCAGAGGCCACGACCGGAGGATGATCACGTGACCGTCGACGTCGGCGCTGTTGCCCCCGACTTCTCGCTCAAGGACCAGAACAACGAGGTTGTCTCGCTCTCCGACTTCCACGGGAAGCGGAACGTCGTTCTCATCTTCTACCCGCTCACCTTCACCAACGTGTGCAAAGGCGAGCTGTGCGCCGTCCGTGACGACCTCGCCTCGTTCCAGAACGACGACGTCCAGGTACTCGCGGTCTCGGTCGACTCCCCGTTCGCGCACAAGGTGTGGGCCGACGAGCAGGGCTACGACTTCCCGCTTCTGGCCGACTTCTGGCCGCACGGCGCGGTCGCCAAGGCCTACGGCGTCTTCGACGAGGAGAAGGGCATCGCGGTGCGCGGCACCTTCATCATCGACAAGGAGGGCGTCGTGCGCTGGAAGGTCGTGAACGCGATCCCCGACGCCCGCGACCAGGCCGAGTACCTCAAGGTGCTGGCCACCCTGTAGGGGCTCACAGCGCTGGCCGACCGGTAGGCCAGCCGCGCCGCTCGGCCGCACGGGCCGGGCGGCGGTGAGGACGGGGGGACGGGGCAGGCGGACTGTCATGCCGTGCTATCGCTGCGCCGCCCGGCAGACCGACCCGGTCCGTGGGGCGAGCCCATGGCGCCGGGCCGTCGTCGGCGGCGAGCAGGTGCTGTTCTGTCCCGCCTGCCCGCCCCCCAGGCGCTGGGCCGCCGGGCCGCGCCCACGCGCCAATAGAAAAGAA
>JADGHD010000325.1 GCA_019689615.1 Frankia sp.
GGCCCCGGCCCCGCCGCCGCGTTCTTGGCGAAAGTCCCGTGGCCGCCGGCCGGCGCCAGCCAGGCCACCCAGCCGTCGGCCGGCCGTCAGTTGGCCGGCGCCAGACCGGCCACGCAGCCGCCGGCCGGCCGTCAGTTGGCCGGCTTGCCCTGCTCGCGCCAGCGGGAGGTGATGGGCAGGCGGCGGTCGCGGCCGAACGCCTTCGAGGTGACCTTGGGGCCGGGCGGGTTCTGCCGCCGCTTGTACTCGGCCAGGTCGACCAGCCGGATCACCCGGTCGACGATGGCCGGGCCGTGGCCGGCTGCGACCAGCTCGGCCCGCCCCATGTCGTGGTTGACGTAGTCGTCCAGGACGGCGTCCAGGATCGCGTAGTCGGGCAGCCGGTCGGAGTCGAGCTGGCCGGGGGCGAGCTCGGCCGACGGCGGCTTGGCGATGATCTCCTCGGGGATCGGCGGCACGGCCCCGCGCCGCAGCGCTTCGGCGTTGCGCCAGCGGGCCAGCGCCCACACGTTCGTCTTGGACACGTCCTTGATCGGGGCGAACCCGCCGGCGGAGTCGCCGTAGAGCGTGGAGAAGCCGGTGGCCAGCTCGCTCTTGTTGCCCGTGGTCAGCACCAGGTGGCCGTGCTCGTTCGACAGCGCCATCAGCAGCGTGCCGCGCACCCGGGCCTGCAGGTTCTCGGCGGCGAGGCCGTGCAGGCCGCCCGAGTCGGCGAGGGCCGCGTGGTAGGCGTCGACCATCGGCTGAATGCTGATCACCTGGTGGTGGGTGCCCTGGCGGCGGGAGAGCTCCGCGGCGTCCGCGACGGAGCCGGCGGAGGAGTAGACCGACGGCATCGCGACCGTGTGCACGGCGTCCGCGCCGAGCGCGTCCACCGCGATGGTCGCGACCAGCGCCGAGTCGATCCCGCCGGAAAGGCCCAGCACCACCGACCGGAAGCCGTTCTTGCGGACGTAGTCGCGGGTGCCGGTGACCACGGCGGTGTACAGCTCGGCGGCCGGCTCCGGCCGGGCGGCGACCGTCGGCTGCCGCGGCTGGTAGGCCGGCAGCGGCCGCTCGGCCAGCACCCGGCGGGTGATGGTCATCGTCGTCCCGTCGCGGGCGTCCACCGGCCCGGTGAGCGTCCCGGTGGCCGCCGGCAGGTCGAGATCCACGACCAGCAGCGTCTCCTCGAACAGCTCGGCGCGGGCCAGCACCCGGCCGGACGGGTCGACGACCAGCGAGTCGCCGTCGAACACCAGTTCGTCCTGGCCGCCGACCAGGTTGACGTAGCCGATCGTCGCGCCGGCCTCGGCCGCCCGCCGGGCGCACAGCTCGTCCCGGTGGTAGGACTTGCCCCGCTCGTACGGTGAGCCGTTCGGGCAGACCAGCAGGCCCACCCCGGCCGCGCGGGCGATCGCGACCGGCCCGCCGTCCTGCCAGAGGTCCTCGCAGATGATCAGGCCGATGTCGACGCCGTGCAGCCGCAGCACCGGGAACTCGTTGCCCGGGACGAAGTACCGGTACTCGTCGAAGACGCCGTAGTTCGGCAGGTGGTGCTTGGCGTAGCGGGCGACGACCTCGCCCCGCCACAGCACGGCGGCGGTGTTCTGCGGCTCCCCCGCCGGCCGGCCCACCGCCGGCGACGGCTCCGGCGAGGAGTCCAGGTAGCCGACGACGACCGCGATCTCACCGGCGCCCTCGTCGTCCAGCCGGCGCGCCAGCCGCTGGAGCGCGGCCCGTGACGCGGCCACGTACGACCGGCGCAGCACCAGGTCCTCCGGCGGGTAGCCGGTGAGCGTCAGCTCGGGGAAGACGACCAGGTGCGCGCCCTCGCCCAGGGCGCGCTTCGTCCAGGCGCTGACCAGGTCGGCGTTGCCGTCGAGATCGCCGACCGTGGTGTCCACCTGGGCCAGGGCCATCCGCAGCTGTGGCATGCAGCCAGCCTAGGTGGCGGCCGGGCGGGGTGTGCCGCCGTAACGGGGCCGTACCGGTTCGTTGCGGTACGGCAACGATCAGGGCGTTGCGCCCTGTCAGTCGCTAGTGTCAGGGAACCCTGGGCTCGCCCGGGGCCTGGGCTCGGCCGAAGGCCGGGAAGTTCGGCCGTCAGGCTGCCCAGTTGATCGGGCATACCCTGAGGACGAGTCCACACCTCAGCGTGGAGGCGCTATGGACAAGCAGCAGGAATTTGTCCTCAGGACGTTGGAGGAACGTGACATCCGGTTCGTCCGGCTGTGGTTCACCGACGTCCTCGGAGTGCTGAAGTCCGTGGAGATCGCTCCGGCCGAGCTGGAGGGTGCCCTGGCCGAGGGCATCGGCTTCGACGGCTCGGCCATCGAGGGCTTCGCACGGCTGCACGAGGCCGACATGCTGGCCCGCCCCGACCCGTCGACCTTCCAGGTGCTCCCGTGGCGCGAGGACGGCCCGATGAGCGCCCGGATGTTCTGTGACGTGGTCACTCCGGACGGCCGGCCGGCGGTCGCCGACTCCCGCTGGGTGCTGCGCCGCACGCTGGCGGCGGCCGCGGACGCCGGCTTCACCTTCTACACCCACCCCGAGATCGAGTTCTTCCTGCTCAAGGAGCCCCCGCGGCGCGGCCAGCCGACCCCGCCGCCGGTGGACGATGCCGGCTACTTCGACGTCTCCGCCAACGACGTCAGCCACGACTTCCGCCAGCAGGCGATCGGCATGCTGGAGCGGCTCGGGATCTCGGTCGAGTTCAGCCACCACGAGGTGGCGCCGGGGCAGCAGGAGATCGACCTGCGCTACGCCGACGCGCTGACGATCGCCGACAACGTCATGACCCTGCGCCAGGTGGTCAAGGAGGTGGCGCTGCGGCAGGGCATCTACGCGACGTTCATGCCCAAGCCGTTCACCGACCACGCGGGCTCGGGGATGCACACCCACATGAGCCTGTTCGAGGGCGACCGCAACGCCTTCTACGACCCGACGGACGAGTACCGGCTGTCCAAGGTCGCCCGGGCGTTCATCGCCGGGCTCCTCGCGCACGCCCCGGAGATCACCGCGGTCACCAACCAGTGGGTGAACTCGTACAAGCGGCTGATCGGCGACGCCACGGTCGGCGAGGGCGGCGAGCTCATCGAGGCGCCGGCGTACGCCTGCTGGGGGCACAACATCCGCTCCGCCCTGGTCCGGGTGCCGCTGTACAAGCAGAGCAAGGCGAACTCCGCCCGGGTCGAGTTCCGGCTGCCGGACAGCGCCTGCAACCCGTACCTGGCGTTCGCGGTGATCCTCGCCGCCGGCATGCGCGGCATCAACGGCGGCTACGAGCTGCCGCCGCCGCTGGTCGAGGATGTGCACTCGCTGAGCGAGTCGCAGCGGCGGGAACGGGGCATCGTCCCGCTTCCCGGCTCGCTTGCCCAGGCGATCGAGGTGATGGAGTCCTCGACGCTGGTCCGCCAGACCCTCGGGAACGAGCTGTTCGACTTCTTCCTGCGGAACAAGCGCGCCGAGTGGTCGGCCTACCGCCGCCAGGTCACCCAGTTCGAGGTGAACCGCTACCTGCCGCTGCTCTGACCGGCCCGGGTGGATGGCATCGTGACGACCGGCTGGCCCCCGAGCGAACCGGGGCATCCGCGCGGCAGCTCGGTCGGCGCCCAGCTCGCCCGGCTCGGCTTCACCGACGTCGACCGGGTGGCGACGACGCTGTACCGGCTGGGCCTGATCCAGCCGGCCGAGGAGGGGCCGCTGGCGGCCGACCCGGTGGTCGCCGAGCTCGCCAGGGCGGCCGACCCGGACCGGGCGCTGTCCGGGCTCGACCGGCTGCTCGACGCGCTCGCCGCCGGCGACGGCGGCAGGGGCGACCGGGACCTGCGCACGGCGCTGGCGCGGCGGCCGGGCGTGCGCCGCCGGCTGATCGCCGTGCTCGGGGCGAGCCTGGCGTTGGCCGACCACCTGGCGTCGCACCCCCGGGACTGGCTGATCCTCGCCGACGACGCGACGGTCGCGCGCACGCCGGACGCCGAGACCCACCGCCGCCGGCTGCTGGCCGCGGTCGGCGCGGACCCGGCCGACGAGTGGCCACGGGCCCGTGGCGACGGGCCGGAGGTGCTCGACGCGCTGCGGGTGGCCTGGCGGCGGGCGCTGCTGGTGCTGGCCGCCCGCGACCTGACCGGCACGGTCAGCGTGGACGACGCGACCGCCGAGCTCGCCGACCTCGCCGCGGCCGCGCTCGACGCCGGCCTCGCCGTCGCCCGCGCCGGGCTCGGCGCCGGCCTGCCGCCGGTCCGCCTCGCGGTCATCGGCATGGGCAAGTGCGGCGGCCGGGAGCTCAACTACGTCAGCGACGTCGACGTCCTGTTCGTCGCCGAGCCGGCCAGCACCCCCGGCGAGGACGAGGCCGGCGCGCACGGCAACGGCGCCGGCCGGACGGCGGAGGAGGCGGCGCTGCGGGCCGCGACCCGGCTGGCCGAGGGCCTGGTGCGGGCGTGCGGGACGGTGACCGGCGAGGGCGCGCTGTTCCAGATCGACGTGGGGCTGCGGCCGGAGGGGCGCGACGGCGCGCTGGTCCGCACGCTGGCCAGCCACCAGGCGTACTACAGGCGCTGGGCCCGGACCTGGGAGTTCCAGGCGCTGCTCAAGGCCCGGCCGGTGGCCGGCGACCTCGCGCTGGGCGCGGCGTTCTGCGCGCTGGTCGAGCCGATGGTCTGGTCGGCGGCCTCCCGGCCGAACTTCGTCGCCGACATCCGGGCGATGCGCCGCCGCGTCGAGGCGTCGCTGGGCCGCCGGGACGCCGACCGCAACATCAAGCTCGGCCCAGGCGGGCTGCGCGACGTCGAGTTCGCCGTCCAGCTGCTGCAGCTCGTGCACGGGCGCACCGACCCGAAGCTGCGGGTCCTGGCCACCCTGGGCGCGATCGACGGCCTGGCCGCCGGCGGGTACATCGGCCGGCGCGACGCGGCCAACCTGGCCGACGCCTACCGGTGGCTGCGCGCCGTCGAGCACCGGCTGCAGCTTCGGCGGCTGCGCCGGGTGCACACGCTGCCCCGCGACCCGGGCGAGCTGCGCTGGCTGGGCCGCTCGCTGGGGCTGCGCGACGCCGAGGAGTTCGCGGCCGAGCACGCCCGGGTCGCCCGGTCGGTGCGCCGGCTGCACGAGAAGCTGTTCTACGCGCCGCTGCTGGAGGCGGTCGCCCGGCTGTCGGCCGAGGAGGTGCGGCTCACCCCGGGCGAGGCCGCCGACCGGCTGGCCGCGCTCGGCTTCGCCTACCCGTACCGCTCGCTGCGGCACATCGAGGCGCTGACCGCCGGGGTCAGCCGCAGCGCGGCGATCCAGCGCCACCTGCTGCCGACCATGCTGCCGGCGTTCGCCGACGCCGCCGACCCCGACGCCGGCCTGCTCGCCTACCGCCAGGTCAGCGAGGCGCTCGGGCGCGCCCCCTGGTACCTGCGGATGCTGCGGGACTCGGCCGGGGCGGCCGACCGGCTGGCCCGGGTGCTCGCGGCCAGCGGGTACGTGGCGGCGCTGATGCGGGCGGCGCCGGAGTCGGTGCGGCTGCTGCGCACCGAGGACGACCTGCGCCCGGTCGGCCGGGACGCGCTCGCCCGCCCGCTGCTGGCGGTCGTGGCCCGCAACCAGGACCCGGTGGACGCCGCCAGCCGGGCGCGCGCGGTGCGCCGGGTGGAGCTGGTCCGGGTGGCCTGCGCGGACCTGCTCGGCCTGCTCGACGTGACCGCGGTGGGCGAGGCGCTGTCCGCGGCGGCCGAGGCGGCGATCGAGGCGACGCTGTTGGCCGCCCGCCGCGCGGTGGCCGCCCGCCTGGCCGCCGGGCAGGCACCCTCCGGCAGCGCCGCGCCGGCGACCGCCGGCGCCGACCCGGGCGGCGGCCCTGACGCGGACACGCTGCCGGTGCGGCTCGCGATGATCGGGATGGGCCGCCTCGGCGGCGGCGAGATGTCCTACGGCAGCGACGCCGACGTCGTGCTCGTCCACGAGCCGGCGCCGGGGGCCGACCCGGCGGCGGGCGCCCCGGGGGGCCCCCCCCCGGGGGGGGGCCAGACCCCCGGGGGGGGGGGGGCGGGCGGGGGCCCCCCC
>JADGHD010000326.1 GCA_019689615.1 Frankia sp.
GGGGGGGGGGGGGCGGCGCCCCCCCCCCCCCCCCCCCCCCCCGGCCCCCCCCCCGGCGGCACCCGCCGGCGGCTGACCCGCCCCCGTCACGGGGAGCGCGCCGAGCGGCGACCGCCGGTCAGGCCGTGACGTCGCGGCGAGCCAGACTCGTCGCGGCGATCACCAGGAACAGCACCGCGTACCCGATGCCGAGCAGCAGGGCCCTGCTGTAACCGACGTCCACCGCGCCGCCGGCCCCGATCGTGTCGAACACCAGGCCGGGCAGCACGCCGGTCGCCTGCCACCAGGCGTCCTGGATGATGTGCTCCAGCGGGAACGCCCAGGCGAAGCTGACCATCACGACCGCCATGGTGGAACGGATCACGATGCCCAGCGCGGTCCCGGCCAGCATGAAGAACGTCGTCGCCACCAGGACGTTCAGGTACATCCGGCCGGCGCTCTCGGCGGCGTCGAGCGTCCACCACTGACTGGTGTCGACCCCGCGGATCTGGGCCATGACGACCGCGGTCGCCGCGCTGACCACGAACGCCGCCAGCAGCGCGAGCGCCACCGGCACCAGCAGGGCCCCCAGCCGCCCGGCGAGCCAGGCCACCCGCCGTGGCTGCCGCATGAAGATCATGCGGATCGTGCCCTGGTTGTACTCGTTCGTGATCATGACGGCACTGAGGATGAGCAGGAGCGCGCCCGCGAACGCCGACCCGGCCCGGAACCCGAGGACCAGCCCGGCCGGCGTGCCGAGCGCGGGCAGCGTGGGCAGCAGCGAACCGGGGCCGCCCAGGTCGCTGCGCGGGCTCTCCTCGGCCAGCGCGAAGGTCAGCACGGTGGACAGCACCGCCATGACCGTCAGGCCGCCCATCGCGGGAACCGGGAACCAGCGCCGGATGAGCAGCACGGCCGCCGCCGCGACCAGCATCACCTCGCCAGCCAGGCCGACCGGCCGGGCCGCGGGACTGCCGTCGGTCCAGCTCGGCGCGGTGAGCAGGAGCGCAGCCGCGAACGCGGCGGCGAACACGAGATCGGTCAACAGGAACCGGAGGTTCCGCCGAAGCCGCGTCGCGTCCACCGGTCGACGGTAACGAGACATACGCCCGCGGTCATCCGCCCACGGGCGTATCCCCCGTTACGCTCCCCGCCGTACCGGGGCGCGGTCCTCCCGTAGCCACGTCACCGGCCGCGCCCCGGTTACCCGGGTCAGTCGTCGCGACCGTGGCTGCCGTGGTCGTCCCCGGGCCCGTCGTCCGACCCGCGGCCGTGGCCACCCCGGTCGTCCCCGGACCCGTCGTCCGACCCGCGGCCGTGGCCACCCCGGTCGTCGTCCCCGCCGCGGCCTCGCCCACCGCGGTCATCGCGCGCCTCGTCCCGGACCACGGCGCCGGTGGCCTGGTCGACATCGACGCGCCGGATGCCCGAGCCGGTGGCGATGTCGAAGCGCCAGACCTGCCGGCCGTGCTCGAACTCGTTCTCGGTCCTGACGACCGTGCCGCCGCCGACGTGTGCCAACGCGATCTGGGCCGCCTGGTCCAGGCTGGTCGCGCTGCCGCCGAGGGGCGCACCGCCAGCGCCGCCGCCCCCGGTCGTGGGCTGGGGCAGCCCGGCCGTGCCACCGCCATCCGACGACGCGGTCGCGGACGGCGACGGCGAGGACGGCGAAGGAGTGGAGGTGGCGGACGCGGGCGCGCCGAGGACACCGGTGGCAGCGCCGGCCGGATCGTCGCAGGCCGCGGCGGCGAAGGCGACGAGCGCGGCGGCGGCGCCGACGGCCGCTGCGGCGCGGAGCGAGCGGAAAGAGCTGCGGTTCATGGGAGCCTCCTGGCGATCGGCCTGGTGCCTGCCCGGTGCTGGGCGGGCAGGTCAGACCATCGCCGGAAGGCGGATAGCGCGGCGCTGCGCGAACGCTAAGGCGTCGCTAAGGCCCCGGGGAGCCACGTTCGGGTTCGGCGTGCCTGGCCCGGCCGGTGCGGACCGGCCGGGTGTCGCCGCGCGTGCGCTACGCCCTCACCGTGAGGTTCACGAACCCGATGGCGAACAAGATGATGGACAGGACGACGGACAGCGCGAGCAGCGCTCCCGCAACGAGGCACAGGGTCCGGGCGGTGCGCGAGGCGCTTAGCGCGCCCTGCAGGTCACCCGCGCGGGTGCGGCTGTTCACCTGGCTGCTGAAGACGATGGCGGCGATACCCACGGCCATGGGCAGCAACGACAGAAGGTTCAGGCAGCAGGACAACGCCGACACGACCGTCAGCGCAATCGACGGCCCGAGGTAGTTCGGGGGCACGGGCGGGCCGCCGAACCCACCGGGCGGCACCGGATAGCCGGGACCGGGAGGCCAGGGCTGGTTGGGGAAGCCCTGCTCCTGGTACTGAGGCCCGTAGCCGGGTGGCGGCGAGCCATAGCCACCAGGTGGGAAGCCGCCGGGCTGGCCGCCGTAGGGATCCTGCCCCGGCGCCCCATAGGGCGGTGGCGTCGTCACGGAGGCTGCGCACCTTTCTCACGGAGGTCAGCTCCGGGCAGCGGGGCAGGAGCCCGCGCTGGCCCGGGCTGCCGGGCGAACGTACCGGAGCGCAGGGCCCGCCACAAGGCACAGGACGGTTACAGGGCACAGGACGGCCACACCCGGCGTCTGGTCAGCGACACCGGGTGTGGCCGCGCCATCGCTCAGTCCGAGGCGGCGATGACGAAGACGACGAGCAGGACCCAGAACAGGTAGTAGAGCAGCGCGAGGACCACGGAGATGATGCACCACTGCCGGGCCTTCTTCGAGGCCTCGAGCGCCCCGTGGATATCGCCCATCGCCTGCTTCGGCTGCACCCTGGTCGAGAAGACGATGGCCGCGATGCCGGTCGGCATGCAGCAGAACAGCGTCGCCAGGATGGACTGCACGAGGTAGTTCGGGATCGGCTGCCCGGGCGGCGGGCCGTACCCACCGCCGGGCGGCGGGCCGAACCCACCACCGGGCGGCGGGTACGGCTGGCCGTACGGGCCGGGGGCGCCGTAGGGAGGAGGTGTGCTCACGTTCGGGCCGCGCCTTTCGGGAGAAACCGCCCAGGCAACGGCCGGGAGAACCGTTCCGTAGGCGGATTGGATTTCGGGGTAGCGCCGTTGCCGCGCCTTGTTCAGATACCGGCTCGATCGGCCGCCAGAATCAGCTGCTGGTCGTGGTGAACTCCCACTCGCCGCTCACCACCAGGGCCAGGTACACGGCGTTGAAGATGAGTCCCACGATGAACGAGACGATGCACCACGTCTTCGCGCGCTGCGATGCCGCCAGCGCGCCCGGGATATCGCCCAGCAACTGGCGGGGCTGCACCCGGGTCGCGTTGACGATGGCGACGATCCCGAAGGGAATGCAGCACAGCACCGTCACCACGATCGACTGCCACAGGTAGTTCGGGATCTGTGCCGGCGGCGGCGTGTTCGAGCCACCGGTGGGGTACTGGGGCATCCCGGCGAACCCGCCGGGGGAGTCCTGCTTGCCCCACCCGTATCCTGGCTCCTGCGGGGCGCCATAACCACCGGGCGGCGGGCCATAGCCACCGGCCGGCGGGGGGCCGTAGCCGCCGGGTGGCTGCTCGGGCGGTTGCTGGGACACATGTTCTCCTGGTCGTCGCTGCTGCCTGTACCGGTCTGGCTGCCGTGCCGGTATGACGGCTGATCGATCGGGCCGTCGCCGATCTGGCTGCCAACGAGCGCGCTACCCGGCGTCGCGCGGACATTCTGGCACAACCGGGCAGCCGGTCCCACGATCTCCCACCCGGAAAATCGTCCCGGTGTCAGCCGCGCCGGCACCGCTTCACCCGCCGGCAACCAGAGTGGCCTTGACGGTGGGCCGACGGGGCTCGTTGACGGCGGCACGGCGCGCCGCACCGCGCCCATCAACGCGATTCCCGGTGACATGTTCGCCTGCGTGGCAATCAGATCGCACGTGGCCACGATCCACGTCGTATGAGTTGGGATCACACCAGACAGGCAACCTCGCGTCTCCGGCCGAACACAGATCCCGAAGACCACACACCGGCATCGCTGACGCCGGGCCGCCGCGGGTTAACGTTCCCTCGGACCCGCGGGCGATGGCTGGGCCGAGGTCGCGGTCAATGCGTCGCGACCGGTCAAGCTCCGTCGAAGGCGCACCGAGGCGCACATGTTCGCGGGGCGCGAGAGCGGGTGCGGCGCGGCCGCGCCGGGCCCAGGGGCGACACCAGGCGGTCCGAGGTGAGCGCCGCCGCTACGGAGAGGGACGTTTCGGCGTGAAGAACCGAGCCACCAGCTCGGCGGCCCCCGTGGACACCGGCCCCCAGCCTGTCCGGCGTGCCGGCGCCCGGGTCAGCCGCCGCCAGCGGTCCGGCCGCGGTTCCCGGATGCCGCTGTGGACCGCCGTCGTGGGCGCGCTGACCATCGCGATGGCGGGCATCGGCTTCGCGGTCGCGCCAGGCGACGACGGGAACGGGCCCGCGACGATCACGGCGTCCGCGGTGGACGCCGGCCCGCTCGGCAGCGCGTTCGCCGCCGCGCTCGAGCCAACCGACGAACCGACAGCCAGCCCGGAGGCGTCCCCGCTGCCGACGCCGGACGCCGAGCCCACCGGCGTGCCCACCGGCACCACAGACCCCGCGACCGGGCAGGCCCGGCCACCCGCCGGTGGGGGCGCGCCGCCGGTCAGCGGCGGCGGCCGGATTCCCGGCGGGCTGTCCGGAATCTCGGCCGGCACGCTGAGCCAGGTCAACGCGTGGGAGGCGTTCCGTGGCTCACCGGTCACGGTGGTGCAGACGTTCGCGGCCCGGAACAGCTGGAACGAAATCATCAACCCGTGGCTTGGTTCCGGCCCCGAGAAGTTCTCGAATTTCCCCGGCAAGTGGGTGATTTCCCAGCCGTTCTTTCCGAACGGCGGCGGTGACATGGCCTCCTGCGCGAACGGCGCCTACACCGAACAGTGGAAGCAGTTCGGCACCTGGTTGGTCAACCGCGGCCGGCCGGACACCATTGTCCGGCTCGCCTGGGAGTTCAACGGCGACTGGTTCCCGTGGTCGGTGAGCAAGACCGACCCGGCTACCTGGAAGCGCTGCTTCCAGGTGGTCGTCAGCGCCATCCGGTCGACGGACCCACAGGTGCGGATCGACTGGACGATCAACGCGCACAGCCCGAACGCGTTCGAGAACTACCCGGGCGACGCCTACGTCGACATCATCGGGATCGACACCTACGACCACTGGCCGCCGAGCCGCGACCAGGCGACCTGGGACCAGCAGTGCAACCACCCGACCGGCCTGTGCTCGGTGATCCGCTTCGCCAGGGATCACGGCAAGCAGTTCTCGGTGCCCGAGTGGGGCCTGGTCGCCACGTCGGACACCGGCGCCGGCCGGGCCGGCCAGGCTGGCGGGGACAACCCCTTCTTCATCCAGAAGATGTACGAGACGTTCCGGGCCAACGCCGACGTCCTCGCCTACGAGGCGTACTTCAACGACTCGGCGCCGGGCAACGTGCACTCGTCCCTGATCAACCCGACCACGCACCCGAACGCCGCCGCCACCTACGCCTCGCTCTGGTAGCCGCTGGTAGCCGGCGACTGCTGGTCCGCGACGGAGAGCGGGCGAGGGCCATCCCCCTGGACCCCCTGGACCCCCTGGACCGCGTCCCTGCCCGCCTCCGGGCCGTTCGCGCGCCGGACGAGCCGGGACGGCCGGCGTGCCTCAGGCGACCTCGACGGGCCGCGGGCCCGGGCCGTTGGCCAGCCAGCCGCTGACCAGGCTGACCAGGCCACGCGGGTAGACCGTCTCCGTCGTGGCGGCCACCTCCTCCACCGTCCACCAGCGCCAGTCGAGGGTGGCCCGCTTCTCCAGGTCGGTCCACGCCGCCGAGTCCACCTCGACCCGCTCCGGCAGGCGGACGACAAAGAACGACTCCTGCTGGACGAACCGCCTGCCGCCGAAGGTGAACCGGGTGGTGCGGGTCCCGACCGGCGGGCCGACCGCGTCGAGCCGGACGCCGACC
>JADGHD010000327.1 GCA_019689615.1 Frankia sp.
GTCGAGCTCGCCCATCGCGGCGGCGCGCCGGTCGCTGTGGCCGCGAAGCAGCTGTCGATCAGCGAGTCGTGCCTGCGTAACTGGATGGCGCAGGCCGACGCCGACGAGAACGGCAACGAAGGCCGGCTGGCGAGGGCCGAGAAACGTGGGCTGGCCCGGCTGCACCGGAACAAGCAGCGCCTGGAGATGGAGAACGAGACCCTCAAGCGGGCGGCCGCGTGCTTCGCCCGGGAGAACGTCCTCCCAGACCAGCGTTCCGGCTGGCCCGTGAACTCGCCGACGGACCAGGAATCGACGTGGACGTCGCGGTGGCCTGCCGGGTCCTGGGTGTCCCCCGGCCGGGTACCACGACTGGCCCGGCCGGCCGCCCTCCCTGCGAGACCAGGGGAACGAGCTGCTGACAAAACAGATCGAGCGCATTCGCCTCGAGTCGCGAGGCACCTACGGCTGGCCCCGGGTGACCGCCGGACTCGCCCTCGGCCTGGGCGTGCCGGTCAACCACAAGCGGGTCGCCAGGCTGCTGCGGCAGGCCGGTATCCAGGGCGTCTACCGGCGCAGGCAGCGCCGCGGCCCGGTTGCCGAGGCCACCGTGGAGGGCCCGGCCCGCCGCCAGTTCGCCGTGCGCGGGCCGGACCGGCTCTGGCTGGCCGGCATCACCGGCCACTGGAGGGCGACCTGATCATCGGAAAGGGCGGAGAGAGCCAGATCGTCACGCTGGTCGAACGCCAGACACGTTTCGTCATGCTCGCCCGCGTGCCGTACGACCGATATGCCGACCTCATCCTCTCCCGGAAGGCCCGGGCGCTTCCCGAGGCGCTTTTCCGGTCGCTCACCCGGGACAGGGAGCCGAGATGGCCGAGCACGGCTGGTTCACCGTCGCCACCGGCGTCCCTGTCTACTTCTGCGACCCACATTCGCCCTGGCAGCGAGGAAGCAGCGAGAACACCAACGGACTGCTCCGCCAGTACTTCCCGAAAGGCACCGACCCGTGGGGGCACACGGACAGAACTCGACCGTGTCGCCGATCTCTCCTCAACGGCGTCCGTGTCAGACATTGGACTGGGATACAGCCGCCGAAAGCTCAACCGTCTGCTACTTCGCATAGCGGTTGATGCACTGACAGGTCGATCTCACCGTCCCGTGATTCCGGTTGCTTTAAGCACCTGGTCTGCAGGAAAGCCGGGGCGGTTCACGGCTGAGCCGGTTCTCGGCTGTCAGCTCTGGGTGCTTCCCTTGGTGCCCTGGGTGGCGAGGAGGGTGGACAGGTTCCCGCTGGCCTCGGCCTTGCGTCGGCCCATGCTCTTGGGCTGGACGTCCACATCGGCGGCCTCCGCGCGCAAGGCACGGACGGTGGCCTTCTCCTTTGGCCGCTGGGCGAACGGGTCGAACGAGAAGCAGCGCATCGCGTTCTCGTGAGTGATCTTGTTGATGTCCTCCTCAGGCAGACCCGCGAGGTCCTTCCACAGCTGCTCGGGCGCCTGCGGCCACGTCGAGTCGGAGTGCGGGTAGTCCAGCTCCCACATCATCCGGTCGACCCCGACCTTCTCCCGCAGGTTCACCCCGGTCGGATCGTCGATGAAGCAGGTCCAGATGTGCTCGTGGTAGATCTCGCTCGGCAGCCGACCGCCGAGGTCGGTGAACGTCCAGGCGCGGTGGTGCCGGTAGACGTAGTCGGCGCGCTCCAGCATGTACGGGATCCAGCCGTTGCCACCCTCGGAGATCGCCATCTGCAGGCCGGGGATCCGCTTGAAGATGCCGGAGAACAGCAGGTCGGTGACGGCCATGAGGCTGTTTACCGGCGTCAGCGAGATCATCACCTCCGGCGGAGCGTCCGGCGAGGTGATGGGCATGCTCGACGACGAGCCGATGTGCAGGCAGACGGTGACGTTCTCCTCCGCGCAGGTGCGCAGGAACGGGTCCCAGTGCTCGGTGTGGTAGCTGGGCAGACCGAGCTTGACGGGGTTCTCCGAGAAGGTGACCGCGTGGCAGCCCTTCGCCGCGACCCGGCGGATCTCGGCAGCAGCCAGCTCCGGATCCCACAGCACTGGCAGCGCCAGCGGGATGAGCCGGTCCGGATGGCTGCCCGCCCACTCGTCGATGTGCCAGTCGTTGTAGGCGCGCACACACGCCAGCGCCAGGTCCTTGTCCTTGGCGCGCAGGAACAGCTGACCGCAGAAGTGCGGGAAGGTCGGGAAGTTTAGCCCGGCGAGGACTCCGGACGCGCTCATGTCCCGGACCCGCTCGTCGACGTCGTAGCAGCCCGGGCGCATCTGGGCGAACTCGGTCGGGTCCAGCCCGTACTCCTCCGGCGGGCAGCCGGCGACCGCGTTCAGTCCCACGTTGGGCGCGAATCCGTCCTCGAACGCCCAGAGGTCACCGCCGTTCGGGCCCTTCACCACGTGTGGCGCCCGGTCCCGGTAGCGCGCGGGGATGTGCGCGTCGAACAGGTTCGGCGGTTCGACGATGTGGTCATCCACGCTGATCAGGATGAGGTCTTCGGCGTCCATGCCAGCTTCCCTTGGAGTGCGTTTTTGACTAGAACGTCAAACAGATCATAAGAGGTCGTGGCACGAATCACAAGATGTGCCCAGGAAGATCTTCCCTGAAAGGGCCAGGTACAGAGCTGGACCAAACCTAAGAACGCGTCTCACGTGGCAGTACCGGGTCTCGGCCCGTGATCTGGGGATTGGACGACCACTTGCCCTGCGGCTGGTACCGGATGAGCTCTGGCAACTGACAGCTTCGTTGTTGCCGTCCTTCGCTCCACGTCGGCAGGGCTGTGGGACAGCCCCGGTGCCGGACCGGGCGTGTGCACCGCGATCGTCCACGTGCTGACCTCTGGTCACCTCGGTCCCAGGCATCCGCTCCCGGGCGTGGCCCGCGCCGCCGACGGCCGGTCAGGGTGCGTGCCGACAAGGGCCACGCGACCAAGAGCATCTGCGTGTGTTCCTGCGCCAGCGCGGCATCAGCGCGCGCATCGCCCGGCGCGGTATCGAGACGTCCACGCGGCCAACGCGGTCGCACCCGACCCCCCGGACGCCGCCGTGCTGGCCGCCAGGTCTTGTTCCCCTCTGTCCCAGCCCTACCGGGGCTGGAAGCGCTGGGCGCCGTCGAGGCGGATGGTCTCGCCGTTCAGGTACGGGTTGGTCAGGATGTGCACGACCAGCGCGCCGTACTCGGACGGATGGCCGAGGCGGCGCGGGAAGGGCACGGTCGCGCCGAACTTCGCAAGCGCCTCCTCCCCCACCGACTCCATGATCGGAGTGCGCATCGTGCCGGGCGCGACACAGACCACCCGGATGCCCAGGGAGCCGAGATCACGGGCCGCCACCAACGTCAGCCCGACGACACCGCCCTTGGCCGCCGAGTACGCCGACTGGCCGATCTGGCCCTCGAACGCGGCGATGCTCGCCGTCGTCACCACCGCGCCCCGTTCACCGTCCTCGTTCGGCTCGGCCTTCGCGATCGCCGCCGCCGCCAGCCGCAGCACGTTGTAGGTGCCGCCCAGATAGAGGTCCACCGTCCGGCGAAAGCCCTCCATGTCCGCCGGCGACCCGTCACGCTGCACGATCTTCTGCGCGACCCCGAACCCGCCGTGGGCCGCCACCACGAACCGGAACGTCCCCAGCTCACCCGCCACCGCGATCGCCGCCTTCACCGACTCGTCATCCAACACGTCGGTGCGGGCGTAGCGGACCGACGGGCCAAGCTCGGCCGCGAGCTTCTCACCCTTCTCGTCGTTGAGGTCCGCGACGACGGCGGACCCACCAGCCGCCACGATCGCCCGGACCGTCGCCTCGCCCAGCCCACCAGCGCCACCGGTGACCAGCGCGACATTTCCTGCCAGTTCCATCAGATCTCCACTTCAAGGGTGCGCCAGAGCCGGCCGCTGATCAGATGACCTAGTCGCTCGACGGCAACGGCATGGCCTCCTTCATCGTCAGGGGAAGCGGGCCGATACCGAAGGTGCCGGTGCCGCTGCCTCTCGTCCGCCGCATCGCCTTCCCCGCCGCCTTCTCGGCACGGGGCCGCCCGCCTGTCCCGCCCCTGTGGAGCCGACGCCGACGGAGGAAGACGAGCGCGAAGTGGCGGCGTGGTGCCTCTCCCGCGCCACTCGCCGACACCGTCCGGCATGTCAGCCCCGGTCCGTCGACAGGATCGTGACCGCGGACACCGCCGTCGGGCCGCCGATGTTGTGGGCCAGCGCCGTGCGGGGGCCGTCCACCTGGTTGGCCGCCTCGCCGCGCAGCTGCTCGAACAGCTCGACGCACTGGGCGACGCCGGTGGCGCCCGGCGGATGTCCCTTCGCCTTGAGGCCGCCGCTGGGGTTGACCGGCTTCGATCCGCCGACTGTCGTCGTGCCGTCCTCGATCAGCTTGTGGGCGCCGAACCGCTCGGCGAAGCCGAGGTCCTCGTAGCTGATCAGCTCGACGCCGGTGAAGCAGTCGTGCACCTCGGCCACGTCGATGTCGGCCGGGCCTAGGCCCGCCATGGCATAGGCGGCCTTGGCCGCCTTCACCGTCGGCGGGAAGGTGGTCATGTCCTGTTTGTGCTGGTGCATCACCCGGTCCAAGCCCAGCCCGACACCGCGTACCCAGACCGGCCGGTCGGTGTACCGGTCGATGGCGTCCTCGGCGACCAGCAGCAGGGCTGCCGCTCCGTCGCTCTGCGGCGTGCAGTCGAGCAGCCCGAACGGCTCGACCACCATCGGCGCGTTCAGCACCTGTTCGACGGTGATCTCATAGCGCAGCTGGGCCTTCGGGTTGGGCACGGCGTGCCGGTGGTTCTTCACTGCGACCATCGCCAGGTGCTCCCGCGTCGCCGGCGACTCGTGCAGGTAGCGGGCGACGTGCAGGGCGAAGTTCGCCGGCGCGACCAGCCCCAGCGGATAGTCCCAGGCCATGTCGCGGGTAAGTACCGCCCAGTCCCAGAAGGTGGTGCGGGCCGAGGACTCCCGCACTTTGTCTGCGCCGACCACCAGCACCACGTCGAACGCGCCCGAGGCCACCGCGAACGTCGCGTTGCGCACGGCGTCGTTGCCGGTGGCGCAGGCGTTCTCGACCCGTGTCACGGGGATGTCGAGCAGCCCGCAGGTGTCGGCGAGGACACCGGTCGGGAAGCCGTCGGTCGTCGTGAGCTCGCCGAACCAGGCGGCCTGGATGTCGGCCCGGTCAAGTCCCTTGTCGACGTGCGTGGCCATCTCGGACACCGCCATCGGCACCAGGTCCTTGATACCCAGCCCGAAGTGCTCACCGAACGCGGTCATGCCCGCGCCGACGACTGCCACCCGCCTCATCGGGTCACTCCTTCGATCGCGTCGGTCGCCACCGCGCCGGCCGAGGACTCAGCCGAGGCGTCCGGGAACAACGCGTAGCCGTAGTCGGGGACGCCGGAGCGCACCGCGACCCGGCGCAGCACCAGCCGCCCGCGGTCACCGATCCTGGTCGTGCCCGGCCTCACCCCGGTGACCTTCACCAGCGCCCGCACGCCGACGCCGCCGTCAAGCTCGACGATGGCGAGCGAGTACGGCGTGGGCAGGCCCGGCACCGGCACGTGCACGGTGACCACCGAGTACACCTCGCCGGTGCGCGGCAGCGGGGTGAGGGTCCAGCCGGCCTCCGAGCCGCAGGTCAGGCAGCGGCGGCGCGGCGGCAGGGCGAGCGTCCCGCAGGCGTCGCAGCGGCCGGCATCCCAGCGCAGCTTGGAGTCGAACGCGCGCTCGTAGGCGGGCAGCGAGATCGCGATCTCCGGGCCCGGGGTCCTGGTCGTCTTCTCGGGCGCAAGCGGCGCGGGCTCGTCGCGGCGCACCGCCCCGGGCGCGCCACCGAGGCGCACAGCGGTCGCCGACGCCTGCTCGGCGGCGAGCACCACGCCGCCGGAGCCGAGGTCGTGCAGTGCCGCGAGCGCGAACAGTGCGGAGCTGGCCCCCAGCGTCGGCAG
>JADGHD010000328.1 GCA_019689615.1 Frankia sp.
TTCGCACGGCGTGCGCAGGGTGCACCACACGGGCCCCAGGTGCCCGGGCGGGCGTGGCCGGAAACAACGCCGGCGAGCGCTTTCCGAGCTATTGGTCAATTCATTGTCGAGGCCGTCGGCACCACCGGTTCGCCGGTGTTCCGACGGCGCCACCGGGCGCTTGGCCGCGCGCCCCGGCGGTGCCGCACGGGCAAGCGAAACGCGAACAGCCACGGCGGCCTCGGTCATCGCCAGCCGCTGTTCACCGGGGGAATTCCACATGGGCCATGAGCCGCCATACTCGGCACCGGTCAGCTCGCGCTTCGCCCCGCGCCGGCGGGCCGCCGCGGATGCCCGGCCGCCGGCCCGGCCGGCCGTTCTCGCGATCGCGCCGAGCGTCGAGCTCTATGGCGCGGACCGGATGTTCCTGCGGGCGATGACGGCGTTGGCCGCGGCGGGCGGGCCAGCGGTGGCCACGGTGGTCGCGCCCGCGGCCGGCGAGCTGACCGGGCGGATCGCGGCGGCCGGGATCAGCGTGACGGTCAGCCCGTTCCAGGTGCTGCGCAAGAGCCTGCTCGGCCCGCGGGCCGCCGTCGCGCTGCCCAGGATGTCGCTCGACGTGGTGCGCGCCTGCCGGCTGATCCGCCGGGAGCTGGCGCCTGGCGGCATCGTCTACGTCAACACGCTGACCGCGCCGCAGTGGCTGCTCGCCGCCCGGCTGACCGGGCGGCGCTGCGTGTGCCACGTGCGCGAGCGCGAGGCCGGGCGGCGGCTGGTCGAGCTCGCGCTGGTGCTGCCGCTGCTGCTGTGCGACCAGGTCATCGCGAACTCGCGGGCCACGGCCGAGTGGCTGGCCTCGGTCGCGCCGACGCTGCGGCCGCGGACCACCGTCATCTACAACGGCGTCCCGCTGCCCGAGTGCCGCCGGTCGCGGCCGTCCGCCGGCCGCCGCCCGCCGCGGGTCCTGGTGGTCGGCCGGCTCTCCCCGCGCAAGGGCCAGGACCTGCTGATCGAGAGCGTCGCCAGACTGGTCAGATCCGGGACGGACCTGTCGGTGACGCTCGTTGGTGACGTGTTTCCCGGATATGAGTGGTATCGGGACGAACTGCGCGCGCTCGTGGCCCGGCACGGCCTTGCCGACGTCGTCCACTTCGCTGGTTTCCAGGCCGACCCCGCTCCCTACTACCGGGACGCCGACGTGCTCGTCGTTCCCAGCCGTAACGAGCCGTTCGGCACGGTGGCCCTGGAAGGAATGGCGCACGGGCTGCCGGTGGTCGCGGCCGCGGTGGCCGGGCTGCGCGAGATCGTCGTTGACGGGGTGACCGGCCGGCTGGTGCCGGCCGAATCCGTTGACGCGCTGGCCGACGCGCTGGGCGTGCTGGTAACCGACCCGCGGCTGCGCCAGCGGCTGGGAGCCGCCGGGCTTGACCGGGCGCGGCGGTCGTTCTCGGTGGCGGAGTACGACGCCCGGATGACCGCGCTGCTGTTGGGCGGGTGCTCGGGCCACAAGGACGCCGCCATTGCGCGCCAGCGTGTTGACGACCGAGGGCACTAGTGGGCCGACAACGACCACCGCCGGCGCGTCGGCTGCCATTCACTGCCGTCATCCCGTGTTATTCTGCCCCGGTCTCCGGGGGGGAATAATGCAATCCGATCTTGACGTTGGCAATGACGCCGACTTCGACGTCGGCCCGGGACCGCTGGCAGCACTGTGGCGCTATCGGGTGGCGTCCGGCCTGATTTTGCTGACGGCTGTCCTGGTTGGCGCGGTAATCCTGCTGACAAATAAACCTCCAGTCGTGGCGACGGCGCGGGTGGGGCTCGCGAATCCGCGGAGCCTGACGGTCGTTCTGGGCGGCGCCAGCTCGGGTGCCGATCTCGGCCGGTACGCCGCCGCGCAGGCGCGGTTCGCCGAGAGCGCCGACGTGCTGGCGGTGGCCGCCGAGACCCTCGGCGACGGGACCACCCTCGCCGCCCTGCGGGGCAGCGTCGACGTCACCGAGTCGCCGTCCGCCGACGTGCTCGTGGTGACCGCCCGCGGCGGCCGCGCCGACGAGGCGGTGCGGCGCGCGGACGCCGTGGTCGCCGCGTACCAGGAGCTGACCGAGCGGACCACCCAGGACGCGGTGAACCGGCAGCTCGGCGCGGTCGACCGGGCGCGGGCCGAGCTGCGCCAGCAGATCGCGCTCGCGCCGGCGGACGACCCGGTGAGCGCCGCAGCCGTCGCCGCGGCCACCACGGCGCTCGGCGAGCTGGAGCAGGCCGCGGCCCGCGCCCGGACCGAGGCGGCGCTCTTCGGCGACGGGACGCTGTTCGTCGAGCCGGCCTCGCCACGGGCGCGTCCCGGCCAGCTCGCCAGGGCCGGGCGGGGCGCGCTGCTGGGCGCGCTCGTGGGCGTGCTGCTCGCGGGCGCCGTCACCTGGGTCCACGCCGGCCGGCGGCGCGAGGTGGCGGACGGGCCCACCGCGGCCCGGCTGCTGGGGACCCGGCTGCTCGGGGAGATCCCCGCCCCGGACGAGCGGTTGCGGGGCGAGCTCGACGACCCGGTGGCCGCGCCGGGCCCGGGCTACCACGCCGCAGCGGTCGCGATCGCCGCGGCCGCGCCCCGCGGGCTGTTCGTGGTGACCAGCCCGGCCCGGCGCGACGGGCGGACCACGACGGTCATCAAGCTGGGGCTGGCGCTGGCCGCCGCCGGCACCAGCGTCGCCCTGGTCGACGCCGACCTGCGCACCGGGCAGCTGACCAGCCGGTTCGGCCTGCCGCGCGGGCTCGGTGGGCTGGGCCAGCTGGTGGCCGGCAGCGCCGAGCTGGCGAGCGCCCAGCGCGTCTTCACGATCGCCGACGGAGCGAACCTGACCGTGGTTCCCTGCGGGCAGCTCGTCGGCGAGCCGGCGGGCCTGCTGCGCCGGCCGGCCGCGGGCGAGGTGTTCGCCGAGCTGCGGGCGGCGTTCGAGGTGGTCGTCGTGGACACGCCGGCCGCCGGCCCGACGGCCGACGCGTTCGCCCTGGCCCAGGCGGCGACGGGGCTGATCGTGGTGGTCCGGCGGGGCACCCCGGCGGCGCTGCTGCGCCGGCTGCGGGCCCAGGCCATGGCCGCCGACGCCACCCTGCTCGGCCTGGTCTTCACGCACGCGGCCGGTGGGCGGGTGGCCTACCCGGCCGACGGCCGCGGCGGTGCCGGGCGGCTCGCCGGCGTCCCCGCCCGCGCCCAGGCGCTCGTGACCCGGGGCTGATGGCCGGGGCACGCCTGCCGGTACGGGTCAACGGCCGGATGGCCGGCGCCCTGTGCGCCCAGCTGGTGAACGCGGGTGGGAGCCTCGTGGTCCAGCTCGTGGCCGCCCGGGCGCTCGGGGCGCACACCTTCGGCACGCTGGTCCTGCTCACCTCGGCACTGGTCCTGATCACGGCGCTGCACACGTCGTTCGTCGGCGACTCCTACACCGTGCTGGACCGCGACGACCCGGCCGTGCGCGGGGCGGTGCTCGTCGCCCACGTGGCCCTGTCGGCGTCGGCCGCGGCCGCCGGCTACGCCCTGGCCGCCGGCGTCGCCGGGCTGGGCCACGGCGCCGCCGTCGCCTTCGCCGGGCTCACGGTGCTGTGGCTGCAGGAGGAGCTGGGCCGGCGGGTGCTGATGGCCCGCCAGCAGTTCTGGAAGCTCGCCGCCAACGACGCGGTCTACGTCGCCGTGGCCCTGTCCACCCTGGGCCTGCTGGCCCTGGCGCGCGGCTCGGTCAGCCTGCTGGCGGTCCTGGCCTCGATGGCCGCCGGGGCCGCCGCGGCGGTCGGCGCCGCCGCCGGCCAGCTGCCACCTGCCGCGCTGCGCCCGGGCCGGCCGGCGCCGGGGATGCTGCGCGAGCTGGCCGGCTTCGCGGTGTGGCGCGCGCTGCAGGCCGGGCTCACCCCGCTGCTGCTGTTCCTGGCCCGGGCGATGATCAGCCTGTTCGCCGGGCGGGCCGTGCTGGGACAGGCGGAGGCGGCCCGGCTGCTGATCGCCCCGGCGCAGACGGTGGTCAACGCGGCCGGCAACGTCCTGCTGCCGGCCTACTCCAGCGGCGCGGCGGTGACCAGGCGGCGGGTACTCCGTCCCAGCCTGCTGCTGGCCGGTGCCACCGGGCTGGTCGGCGCGGTGGCGGTGGCCGGGGCCGGGCCGGCGGGCCGGCTGCTGGTCGGCGAGGAGATCGCGGTGCCCCGCGCCGCGGTGCTGGCCTGGGTGCTCTACACCGCGACGTTCGCGCTCGGGCTGCCGGCGGCGACCGCGCTGGTCGCGCGCCGCCAGTCGGGCGCGGTCTTCGCGGCCAGGCTCGCCGACGGGGTGGTCGGCGTCGGGCTGCTGGTGGCGCTGCTCGCCGCGGGGCAGGCGCACACCACCCCGGCGGCGCTCGCCGTCGCCCGCGCGGGCAGCTCGCTGTGGCTGTACCGGCTCGTCGGGCGCGAGGCAGGCGAGGCCGGCCGCGGCGCTGCCGTGCCGGCCCAGCGGCTGGCCGAGGCGCCGGTGGCCCAGGCGCCGCTGGGCGAGGTGCCGCCGGCCGACGCGCCGCCGGCCGAGGTGCCGCTGGGCGAGGCGCCGCTTTCCGCGCCGATGCGCGCGCCGCGGGCCGCGGCGCGGCCGATGCCCCGGCTGCTGGGGAGCCGGAACCGGTGGGCCCTGGCCGCGGTGGTGCTCCCGCTGATGCTGGCCAGCGACTACAAGCTGCGGGTCCGCGACGCGCGGGCGACCGTCTCGGGGCGGCCGGACCCGTTCGTGCTGGCCGAGATCGGGGTCTACGCGGCCGTGGCCGGCGTCCTGCTGCTCACGGTGGCCCGCGCCCCGGCCGGCCGGCGCAACCCCGTCGTGATCAGTCTGGCCTGGGTCGTCGGGCTGTACGCGCTGCTGGCCGCGCTGTGGTCGCCGTTCCCGGCGCTCGCCGTCGTCCGTGGGCTCCAGCTCGCGCTCATCATCGCCATCGCCCAGGCGGTCGCCCGGTACGCCAGCCGCGAGCAGCTGCACGGGCTGGCGCACGCCTTCATCGTGCTGGTCGCGCTGTCCGTACTGGTCGGGGTGGTCACGTCGGTGCCGCCGGTCAGCCAGACCCAGGCGGGCCGGTTCACCTGGCTGTACGTCCATCCCGTCGTCGCCGGCGTCTACCTCGGCGTGGCCGCCGTGGCCGCGGCGTTGTACCTGACCGCGGCCGGCCGGGCGCACCGGGTCTGGCCGGCCTGGGCCTACGTCCTGGCGCTGCTGGTGGCCGGCGTCGCCCTGGCCGCGACCAGGACCCGCGGCGCGATGCTCGCCACAGCCGTGGCCGCCGTGGTCGTGGTCGTCCTCGGTGCCCGGCCGGGCGCGCGCGCCGGTGTGCTGGCGGCCGCCGGCGTCGTGGCGGCGCTCGTCCTGCTCACGTCGGCCGGCGAGGTCGCGCGTTTCCTCGCCCGCGACGAGTCAGCCGAGAAGCTGGCCACGCTGAACGAGCGGACCACGCTCTGGTCCTTGGCCCTCGACCTGGTCGGCGAGAAGCCGCTGACCGGCTGGGGCCTGACCGCATCCCGGGGGATCTTCCTGGACGAGATCGGCCTGGGCGGCGGCCACAACGCGTTCGTCAACATGCTGGTCGACGGCGGTCTGATCGGCCTGGTCCTGTGGCTCGCCCTGCTGGTCGCGCTCGTGGCCACGCTGTGCCGGCGCTGGTCGCCGGCCGCGCGCGGGGCCGGCCGGGCCGACGCGACGCTGCTGGCGGCGCTGCTGGTGTTCCTGCTGATCGACGGCCAGACCGTCGAGTACCTGGCCGCGCCGGCGAACGTCGCCAACATCTGGCTGTTCGTCCTGGTCGGCTGGGCAGGCGCGCTGACCCGTCGGCCCGGCCAGGCGCCGCGGGCCGGCCACCGTCCACCGGCCGGCCGACGGGCGGGACAGCCCTCGCCCGGGCCGGGCTCGCCGCCCCCGGTCTTCCCGGCGCCCCCGGCGCCCTCCCTGGC
>JADGHD010000329.1 GCA_019689615.1 Frankia sp.
ATAGACAGACCGGGGTGGGCGACGGGGCCGGCGTCGGCGTCAGGTCGTCCTCGCGCAGGCCCTTCGTCTCCGCCTTGAAGATGCGCAGCGAGCGGCCAAGGGACCGGGAGGCCTCCGGCAACTTCTTCGCCCCGAACAGCACCAGTATGACGATCGCGATAATGATGATCTCGGTCGTGCCCAGGTTCGGCATGGCAGACGTCCTCCGGTGTCCGAGGGAGCCGGTACGGCGACCGGTGCGAGCCCGATGCTACGTCGATGAGCATAGGAGGGAACAGACGACAGCAATGTATCCGTGAGATGACGAGCGGCATACCCACGGTTGGCAGTCAGCACGGCTTCCCTGCTCAGCGCCATGATGACCGCGCTTTGTGCCCGGGCTGCCGCGGAAAGGCACATCCACAACGACCGGCCACCACAAACTGATCATCTCAGGACTGACCACGGTTTGCGACCCGGTTGTGCCACGAAAGCCCGCCGGCCTGATCAGGCGACGGCGTCAACCGGTGACCGGCAGCGAATCGCCGTGGTCGGGGTGAGGGAACGGACACGGCCCGGCGACGACCGGTCACGCCCCGCGCCTCCTGCCACCACGGGGCGCGGCCGCGCGTGCCCGCGGGCGTGGCCCACAGGCGGCGCGGACCGGCCCCGTCGGGTCAGCGGGCGCCGCGCTCGGCGAGCTTGGCGGTGACCTCGGCCAGCTCGAGCCGGGCGGACAGTTCGGACGTCTGCCGGGAGAAGTCGGCGACCCGCTCCCTGAGCTCCCCGGCGCTCGCCCTGACCATCTTCACCTTGCGCAGCAGGCCGACGGCCATGCCCAGCATCAGCACGAGTGGCATGACGCACAGCACGAGGTAGACGAGGGCCCAGGGCATGGCGGTGATCCTAGCCGAGCGAGCCGCGGCGCTGGTCAGGCAATCGCGTCGAGGTGGCGCGGGCCGTAGGCGGCCAGCGCCTTGCGGGCGGCGTCGTGGATCTCGGCGGCCAGGGCGGGCGGGGCGACCACCCGGGCGTCGCCGCCGAGGCCGAGCAGCATCCGGCGCAGCCACGGGGTGCTGGCGACATGGAGGGTGACCCGCAGGCCGCCGTCGGGCAGCTCGGCGGCCCCGGCGACCGGGTAGTGGTCGGCGACCCAGCGGGCGGTGGGGCTCACGTCGAGGACGGCGCGCAGGTCGTTCGGGCCGGGGGTGTAGAGCCCGGCGCTGGTGTCGCGGGAGGTCGCGCTCGGCGGCGGGGAGGCGGGCACGTCGAGCACCCGCACGCCGTCGCGGCCGAGGATCGAGTCGAGCCGGAACAGCCGCACCGCCTCCGCCCGGTGGCACCAGCCCTCCAGGTACCAGTGGCCGTCCCGAGCCAGCAGCCGCATCGGGTCCACGTCCCGGTAGGTGATCTCGTCGCGGGACCAGACCAGGTAGCGCAGGTGGACCCGCCGCCGGTCGCGCAGCGCCCGCTGCAGGACGCTGAGCACCTCGTTCGGCGGGTCGAGGGCCACCCGGACCCGGTTCGTGGCGCTCGCCTGGCTGCCGATCGCCTGCTCGATCCTGGCGACGGCGGACTCCAGCGCCTCCCGGCCGGCGAGCCCTGGCACGTCGGCCAGCGCCCGGGCGGCGACGATCAGCGCGGTCGCCTCGTCCGCGGTCAGCCGCAGCGGCCGGTCCAGGGTCTGCGGGTCGACCACGGTGATCTGGTCGCCCTCGTAGCCGATGTCGATCAGGTCGCCGGGGCCGCCGCCCGGCAGGCCGCAGATAAAGAGGAGGTCGAGGTCGTCGCGCAGCTGGCGGACGGTGATCCCGAACACCTCCGCCGCGGCACGCAGGGAGACCCCCGGCCGGGCGCGCAGCCACGGGACCAGCGCGAGCAGCCGGCTCAGCCGGTCGTCGGAGGTGCCATCGCGCCGGCCGGGCACCCGGGCGGACGTGCCGGTCCGCCGCCCGCCGCCCTCGCCGCCGCCGACCGGCGGGTCACCGACGGCGGCAGGCGGGTCATTGACGGCGGCCGGCCACTCGACCGGCTCGACGGCGTCGGGGTCGGGCGGGGCGGCGCTGGCCTCGGCGACGGCCCGCAGCCGGCGGATCACCTCGGCGCGCAGCTCCGGCGGGTCGAGCACGACCACGTCCGCGCCGTAGCCGCTGACCCAGCGGGCCATCCGGCCGACGTCGCTGTACCGGACCCGCAGCAGGTCCATGTCGGCGCCGACCTCGTCCGCCGGCCAGCCGCCGCCGGCCAGGGCGCCGGCCGCGGACTCCCCGGCCGCCGTGCCGGCGGGCGGTGTGGCCGGGGCGGGGCCGCCGTCCCTGGGCAGCGGGCGGGCCCAGCGGCGCAGCGCGTGGCCGGCGCCGACCCGCACCGCCAGCGTCGCGTACCGCGGCGCATCCGGGGCCGACCCGGTCGACATCGTGACCATCGCCCGCAGGTCGGTGCCGGGCGGCACGGTCACCGCGCCCCGCGGCCCGACCGCCCTGACCGGACCGGCGACCCGGGACAGGCGGAACACCCGCGGCGCGCCGCGGACCCGGTCGTGCCCGGCCAGGTACCAGCGGCCTCGCCAGGACAGCACCCCCCACGGCTCGACGTGCCGCTCGGTCGGCGCCGGATCGCCCGGCTTGCGGTACGGGAACTTGATCGCCTGCCCGGCCTGGACGGCCGCCAGGCACGGCTCGAACGCCGGCTCCGTGGCGTCGACCCGGGGCTCCAGGCCGGCGAGCCCGAGCAGCTCGGCGGGTGCCGCGTCGGCGTCGGTGCCGCCGTCGGCCGCGCGGCCTGCCGCCGCGCCATGGCCCGCGCCACCGGCCCCGGCGGCGGCGAGCTTGCGCAGGGCGCTCGCGGCCGAGCTGGCCAGCGACGCCGACGACCACAACTGGGAGGCGAGCGCGAGCGCGGCGGCCTCGTCCCGGTTCAGCCGGATCTCGGGCAGGGCGTAGTCGTCCCGGCGGATCCGGTAGCCGACCTCGTCGCCGAAGGAGTCGGTGCCGGTCTCCAGCGGGATGCCGAGGTCGCGCAGGTACTGCTTGTCCCGCTCGAACATCCGGCGGAACGCCTCCTGCTCGTCGGCGTCACGGCCGGGCTCGTAGCCCTCGACCATGTCCCCGATCTCGGACACGGTGAGGAACCGCGATGTCGCCATCAGGCACATCGTCAGGTTGAGGAGCCGTTCCAGCCGCCGCCGGGACATAACCACTGAGGCTAACCGTCACGCGCGCGCTCCGTGCCCGCCACCCCCGGACACCGGCACGGACAGACCGTTATCCGGCGAGCCGGGGCCGGGCGGCGCCGGGCGCTGGCCGGGGCCGGTCGGGTGACGGCGGCCGGCCCCGGCCGGTCGGTCAGCTGGCGCTCGTCGGGTCCTCGGTGGCGCCGGCCGCGGGGTCGACGATGTCGAGCAGGTCGACGACGAAGACGAGGGTGTCGTCGACCTTGATGTAGGGCTCCCGGCCGCCGGACGGGCCGTAGCCGAGGTCCGGCGGGATGATGATCATGCGACGGCCGCCGACCTGCATGCCGTCGATGCCCTCGGCGAAGCCCGGGATCACGCCGGACAGCGGGAACTCGACCGGCTGGCCGTCGTCCCAGCTGGCGTCGAACTCCTGGCCGGTCGCCCAGATCGCGCCGACGTAGTGGACGAGCACGGTGCTCTGCAGGTCGGCCGTCGCTCCGGTGCCGACGACGAGGTCGGTGGTGGTGAGCTCGACCGGGGGCAGGCCGGTGCCGGCGCCGATCGCGGGCCTGACGGTGAGGTCGGTGGCGTTGGCGACCTCGGGCGGCGCTCCGCTGGCGTCGTCCACGCCGACCGTGGGCGCCGCGGTGACCGGCGCGGCCGCCGTGCCGTCCGGGGAGGTCCCGGCGCTGCAGCCGGCGAGCAGGACCGCGACGCCGAGCGCGGCCGTGCCGGCGAGCCCGCGGAGTCGCCGGGCACGACGCGGGGCGGTGGCCGAGGAGCGGCGACGGGCACGGAGGGCGCGGGAGATCGTCACGGCGTACGGGTCCTCTGCGGGTGGTGGACGGGGGGCAAAGGCCGAACCGCCGAGCTGGGCCAGCCGGCCGCCGAGCGGATCAGCGGCATCCTCTCGCACCCCCGGCGGGCCCCTGACCAGGGTGGCGACCACCACCGCCGCCGGCCACCCGCAGCCCACGCGGTCATCTCGGCACGCCCACCCGCCGGAGGCGAACCCAACGCCACCGCCGGCAGGCGCCGCCCCGGGCGCGCGGGCGGCGAGACCGCGGCGAGCCGACCGGTGCCGCCGCCCGGGCGCCGGTCAGGCCCGGTGCCGGGAAGGACGGCCAGCGCCGGGCCGCGCGCACGCGGCTACATCGAGGCGATGAGCTTGTCGACCCGGTCGTCGACGGCCCGGAACGGGTCCTTGCACAGCACGGTGCGCTGTGCCTGGTCGTTGAGCTTCAGGTGGACCCAGTCGACGGTGAAGTCGCGGCGCTTCTCCTGGGCGCGCTTGATGAACTCCCCGCGCAGGCGGGCCCGGGTGGTCTGCGGCGGCCGGGACTTCGCCTCGAAGATGTCCAGGTCGCGGGTGACCCGCTCGACCAGGCCCGCGCGCTCCATCTTGTAGTAGAGGCCGCGCTCGCGATGGATGTCGTGGTAGCGCAGGTCCAGCTCGGCGACCCGCGGCGAGGCGAGCGACAGCCCGTGACGGTGCCGGAAGCGGTCGATGAGGACGAATTTCGTCACCCAGTCGATCTCGCGGGCGACCAGTTCCAGGTCGTCGGTCTCGATGGCGAGCAGCGTGCGTCCCCACAGGTCGAGCACCCGCTTGGCGACCGCGTCGCCGCCGCGGCGCTCGATGAACTCGACCGCCTTCGCGTAGTACTCCCGCTGGATGTCGAGCGCGCTGACCTCCCGGCCGTTGGCGAGCCGAATCCTGCGCTGGCAGGTCATGTCGTGGCTGACCTCGCGGATCGCCCGGATCGGGTTCTCCAGCGTCATGTCCCGCATGACCACGCCGGCCTCGATCATGCGCAGCACCAGGTCGGTGGAGCCGATCTTGAGCAGCATCGTCGTCTCGCTCATGTTCGAGTCCCCGACGATGACGTGCAGCCGGCGGAAGCGCTCCGCGTCGGCGTGCGGCTCGTCCCGGGTGTTGATGATCGGCCGGGAGCGGGTCGTCGCCGACGACACCGACTCCCAGATGTGCTCGGCCCGTTGGGAGATGCAGTAGACCGCGCCCCGCGGCGTCTGCAGCACCTTGCCGGCGCCGCACAGGATCTGCCGGCTGACCAGGAACGGCACCAGGATGTCGGCCAGCCGGCTGAACTCGCCGTGCCGGCCGACGAGGTAGTTCTCGTGGCAGCCGTAGCTGTTGCCGGCCGAGTCCGTGTTGTTCTTGAACAGGTGGATGTCGCCGGCGATGCCCTCCTCGCGCAGCCGCCGCTCGGCCTCGACGAGCAGGCCCTCGAGGATGCGCTCGCCTGCCTTGTCGTGGGTGACCAGCTCGGGCACCGAGTCGCATTCCGGCGTGGCGTACTCCGGATGGCTACCGACGTCCAGATACAGGCGTGCCCCGTTCTTCAGGAACACGTTGCTGCTTCGGCCCCACGACACGACCCGCCGGAACAGGTACCGCGCCACCTCGTCCGGGGACAGCCGCCGCTGCCCACGGAACACGCACGTGACGCCGTACTCGTTTTCCAGCCCGAAGATGCGGCGATCCACGTCACGACCCTATGCGGGCAGCCGCTCCCGCGCGGGCGGACGCACACTCCGCCCACTCGGAATTCCCGCGCACCGCCCGAATTGCCCACCTACGAACCGGTAGCGTTGCCGACACATTACGCAAAGTAGCCAATCCGGACGGCCGTCGCCCGAGCAGCGCCGTGGGGGCGGAGCCGGCCGACCGGGCGCGGCGAGCCCGCGGGGCGGCGGCCGGGGCAAGCGGTGGCCCGGGCTGTGGGCTATGGAGGCGGGGAGCCGGCAGGAG
>JADGHD010000330.1 GCA_019689615.1 Frankia sp.
GCCGTGGCCGACGCGGCGCTCCTGGCCGGCAGGCCGAGCCAGGCGCGGATCTCCTCGCCGTGCGCGCCCAGGGCCGGCGGGGGGAGCTCGTGGCGGGCCGGGGTGGCCGACAGCCGGATCGGGTGGCGGACCGTCGGCACGTCGCCGGCCATCGCGACCGGCTCGAGGCCGAGCCGCTCGGCGAGCTCGACGCCGCCGCGGACGTCGTTGATCGGCCCGCACGGGATGCCGGCCGCGGTGAGGACGTCGAACCACTCGGCCGCGGTGCGGGTCGCCAGCCGCGCCAGCAGCAGCGGGCGCAGCTCCTCCCGGTTGGCGTTGCGGGCCTCGACGGTGGCGAACCGCTCGTCGTCCGCCGTCTCCGGGATGCCGAGCACGCGGGCGAGCCGGCGGAACTGGTTGTCGTTCCCGGCGATCACGATCAGCTCGCCGTCGGCCGTCGGCAGCGGCTCGTAGGGGAACAGCGACAGGTGGGCGTTGCCCATCCGCCACGGCACCACGCCGCCGGCCACGTACGCCGAGGTCTGGTTGACCAGCGCGGACAGCGCGCTGGACAGCAGGTTCGTCTCGATGTGCTGGCCTTCGCCGGTGCGCTGGCGGTGGTGGAGCGCGGCGAGGATGCCGATCGCCGAGTGCAGGCCGGTGATCACGTCGAAGACCGAGATGCCCGCGCGGTAGGGCGGTCCGCCCGGGTCGCCGGTCAGGCTCATCAGCCCGGAGACGGCCTGGACCAGCAGGTCGTAGCCGGGCAGCGCGGCGCCGCCGGCCGAGCCGAAGCCGCTGATCGAGCAGTAGACGACCGCCGGGTTGCCCGCGCGCACCGAGTCGTAGTCGAGGCCGAACTTCGCCAGCCCGCCGGGCCGGAAGTTCTGGATGAGGACGTCGGCGCGGGCGGCGAGGGCGCGGGCGGCGGCCAGGTCGTCCGGGTCGGTGAAGTCGAGGACGATCGAGCGCTTGTTCCGGTTGATCGCCAGGTAGTACGTCCCGGTGTCGCCGCGCTTTGGCGGCACCCAGTGCCGGGTGTCGTCGCCGCCTGGCGACTCGACCTTGATCACGTCGGCGCCGAGGTCGGCCAGCAGCATCGTGCAGTACGGCCCGGCGAGGACCCGCGAGAAGTCGGCCACCACCGTCCCGGTCAGCGGGCCTGGTGGTGGCGCGTCCCCGGCCGGTGGGGTGGAGACGGTCGCTGCCGCCGGGGTCTCGCTCACAAACCACTCCCTAGCCGCGATACGGACAATCGTCCGCCAGATTTGTCCCCGGCTGAACCGATGTCAAGTCGGCCCCACTGCCCGCGGCTGTCGGCACCGGCCACGGGCCGGCCGGCTGACCGGCGTGCGGGCACGCGGGCCCGGCCCGGCCGAGGCCCGCGGGCTGGCGCGGCGGCGGCCACCGGCCGCCGGTCAGGCCCCGCGGACGGCAGCCGGGAAGGCGTCCGGGGCTGGCGGTGGTGACCGGGCGCGGCGGTCAGCCGGCGGCGGCGACGTTGCCGGTCCCGCCGAGCTCGACGTGCGGGCGGGACTGCCACAGCGCCCAGTCGGCACTGACCTCGCCCGCCGCCCGCAGCAGCAGCGGCAGGTACTCGTCGAGCAGCTTCTCGACCGAGGTCTCGGAGGCGTGGACGGTGACGTTCATCGCGGCCCGCACCTTGCCGGCGCCGTCGCGGACGGGCACGGCGACCGAGCGGATGCCAGGGGCCAGCTCCTCGTCGGCCAGCGCCCAGCCGCGGGCCCGCACCGCGCGCAGCTCCTCGGCGAGGTCAGCGGGGTCGCGGGGGAGGAACGGCGGCAGGCCGGAGCGGCTCGGCTGGGCCAGGGTGGCGGCCAGCTCCTCCGGCGACAGCGCCGCCAGCAGCACCTTGCCCTGCGAGGTCTGCGGCGCCGGGAAGCGGGTGCCGATGTCCACCCGCAGCGTGATGATCTTCGGCACCGAGACCCGGGCGACGTAGACGATGTCCGAGCCGTCGAGCTGGGCCATCGAGCTGGACTCGCCGGTCTTCGAGACCAGGTCGACCAGGTGCGGGCGGGCGACGTCCCACAGGCCGAACGAGGAGACGTAGGCCGTGCCCAGCCGCAGCACCTTGGGCGTGAGCGCGAACATCGTGCCCTCGCAGCGCACGTAGCCGAGCTCGGCGAGGGTGAGCAGGAGCCGGCGGGCGGTCGGGCGCGCGAGGCCGGTGGCGGCGGCCACCTCGGTCAGGCTCAACAGCGGCCGGCCCGCGTCGAAGCAGGCCAGCACGTCGAGCCCGCGGGCGAGCGCCTCCACGAAGTCCGGCCCGCTGCCGCGACCTGCCATTCTCCACCCTCCGGTCAGCGCCCGGCGACTGCGCGCCGTATCCGGACGAGTGTACGAGAGTTGGGGCAACTTGGGCCCCTGTGGGCCTTGACACACCCCCGCGACAGGTCGCACAGTGCGCGAGCAACCACCATCCGGACAGTTGTACGAAGTCGGTCACCGGGCCCGGACCGCGGCGGGGCGGAGGCCGAGCGGGAGGGCGTGCGCATGGCGAAGCTCGTCGCGATCCTCGCGACCACCCATCATCCGTTCTTCTACCGGACGAGTCAGCTCCCACCCGAGGAGGCGCCACCGTTCGCCGCGGAGTGGGTGCGCAAGGTGCTCGCCTACCGGGAGACGCTGACGCGGGCGCGTCCCGACCTGCTGGTCATGGTCGGCTCCGACCACTTCCACCAGCTGTGGCTGGACAACATGCCGCAGTTCCTCATCGGCAAGGCGCCGTATTACGACGCCAACTGGTACAACGAGGAACGCGAGTTCGGCCTGCCGAAGCTGCGCATGCGCGGCCACGAGGAGCTGTCTGCGTACATGCTCCGTGAAGGGCTGGACAAGGGCTTCGACCTCGCGTTCTCGAACGAGCTGCGGATCGACCACTCCATCACCTGCCCGATCTTCACGGTCCGGCCGCAGAACGACCTGCCGATCGTGCCGGTGTACACGAACATCTTCGCTCCACCGCTGCCGCGGCCGGAACGCTTCGTGGCGCTCGGCAAGGCGCTGCGGGAAATCATCGACGCCTGGCCGTCGGATCTGCGGGTCGCCGTCATCGGCACCGGGCACCTTTCGCTGGAGCTCGGCGGCCCGCGTCAGTTCGGCCCGCACGGGCCGGACCCGGAGTTCGACGCCAGGGCGGTCGAGTGGATCGCCAACGGCGACATCGACGGCTGCCTGGCGAACGTGACCCTCGAAAGCCTGCACGCCCCGGGCAACGCGACCCACGGGTTCATGGACTTCATGCTGATGATGGGCATCGCCGGCTACAACAAGGCCGACTACGCCGACAACCTCGACCTGTTCCACACCATGGAGGCGTACTTCACCTGGTACCCGAACGGAGTCGACGCGTGAGCAAGTACCTGCTGAACAAGTTCCTGTTCACCATCGACCGCGACCCGGATCTGGTCGAGCGGTACCGGGAGGACCCCGCCGGCACGGTCGCCTGGTGGGAGGCCGAGAAGGCCAACGAAATCCTCAACGCCCACACCGGGGAACGCTCCACGTGGCTGGAGTTCACCCCACAGGAACGCGCCGCGCTGTCGACCCACGACCACGTCGCCCTGTTCGAGCTGGGCGCCCACCCGTTCCTCACGCTCACCCTGTGGATAGCGATGTTCGAGCGGGACGCAACCGAGCCGCTGGCGATGCAGCGGGAGTACGCGGCAAAGCTCGCGCACTTCAGCCTGCCCTACCCGGACATCGCCACCTGACCGTGAGGTGTGACCGTGAATCCCGATGAGATCAGCAGCGTCAACGGTGGGCGCCCGGTCGTCTTCCGCGGCGCGACCGTCCTCACCATCGACGAGGCAGGACTCCTGAACAACGCCGACGTGTTGGTCGTCGGCGACACGATCGCGGGCGTCGGCCCGGCGCTCGCGGTGCCCGACGGCACGGTCGAGGTCGACGCCAGCGGCGGCATCCTGATGCCGGGAATGATCGACACCCACCGGCACATGTGGCAGACCGCGCTGCGCGGCTACGGCGCCGACTGGACGCTCACCCAGTACTTCGTCTTCTACTACCTGACCTGGGGCAAGGTCTTCCGTCCCGAGGACATCCACGCCGGCAACCTGCTGTCGGCGATCGAGGCCGTCGACGCCGGCGTGACGACCACGGTCGACTGGTCGCACGGCCTGCAGACCGTCGACCACGGCGAGGCCGCCGCCGACGCGCTGACCGAGGCGCCCGGCCGGTACGTGCTCGCCTACGGAAACCTGCTCGGCGCGCCGTGGGAATGGACGAACAGCCCCGAGTTCCGCGCGTTCGTCGAGCGGCGGTTCTCCTCGCCGGACGACATGCTGCGCTTCCAGCTCGCCTTCGACGTCACCGGTGACGAGAATTTCCCCGAGAAGGCCGCCTTCGAGGCCGCCCGCGAGCTCGGCCTGCCCGTCACCACCCACGCCGGGGTGTGGGGCGCGACCAACGACAACGGCATCCGGCTGATGTGGGAGCACGGCTTCATGACGCCGGACGTCACCTACGTCCACGCGGCCACCCTGTCCGACGACTCCTACCAGCGGATCGCCGCCAGCGGCGGCCGGGTGTCGGTGTCCACGGAAAGCGAGCAGAGCGCCGGGCAGGGCTACCCGCCCACCTGGCACCTGACCAAGCACGGGATCGACGTCTCGCTGTCGATGGACACCAGCGTGTGGTGGAGCGCCGACCTGTTCTCGGCGATGCGGGCGACGTTGTCGGCGGACCGGTCCCGCTGCCACCTGGCGGCGCACGAGAAGGGCGAGACCGTCGTCCACAACCGGCTGCGGGCCGAGGAGGTCGTGGGCTGGGCGACGATCGGCGGTGCCCGCACGATCGGCATGGAGGACAAGATCGGCAGCATCCGGGTCGGCAAGAAGGCGGACCTTGTCCTGATCAAGAACGAGAACTCGCCGGCGATGTACCCGATCCTGCACCCCTACGGCACGGTCGTCTTCCAGGCCGGCCGGGGCGACGTGCACACCGTCCTGGTCAACGGCCGGGTGGTCAAGCACGAGGGCCGGCTGGTCGGGGTGAACCTCGCCGCCGCCCGCGAGGCCGTCGGCCGCACGGTCGAGTACGCCCGCTCGACCATGGGGGAGCAGGCCTGGCACGAAGGGATGCACCCCGAGCTGCCGCCGACCGAGCGCATCCCGAACCCCTACACCTACACCGACTACGAGGGCAGCGCCGACCAGCACACCGCCCAGCAGGTCTGACCCGAAGGACGCCCCGTGGCGCCGGCCGGGGCCCCGGCGCCACGGGGGTGTCAGTCGTCCGCGACGCCGGCCTCCTCGGCGATCGCGACCAGGGCGGCGTGGGTCGCCGGGTCGGCGGCGGCGATCAGGCCGTGCGAGGTGGTGTCCAGCGAGTGCCCGCGCAGGCCGGTGACCACGCAGCCGGCGGCGGCGCACAGCGCGAGCCCGGCCGCGAAGTGGACGTTCGTCCGCGGGTCGCCGTCGTACGGGTTCGGCCCGGACAGGTAGGCGGCGCGCCGGCCGACGGCGACCCAGGCCAGCGCGAGCGAGCTGGCGACCACCCGCGGCCGGAACGCCTGGGCGAACGCCGGGAGGGCCAGCATCCGCACGGTGGTCTGCTGGTGGCGCAGGTCGTCGAGGTTGATGTCGACGAGGGCTGACGCCCCGGACGGTTTGACCGGGGTGTCCTGCCCGGCGTGGCGCAGCAGCACCCGCTCACCGTCGGTCCAGAAGATCTCGTCGGTGAACGGGTCGGCGCAGGCGGCGACCCGGACGGCCCAGCCCTCTGGCTGGCCGGGCGCCGGGGCGCGCAGCGCCACGTTCACCGCGACCTGCTGGGTCTGGGCGGCGAAGTTGCGGGTGCCGCACAGCGGGTCGATCAGCCAGGTGCGCTCGGCCGGCCCGGTGGCGCCCAGTTCCTCGCCGACGAACCCGTCGTCCGGGAACGCCGCGCGCACGGTCTC
>JADGHD010000331.1 GCA_019689615.1 Frankia sp.
GCATACGACAGGTCGCTCCGTCTCGTGGGCTCGGAGATGTGTATACCACCCCGCCGCCCGGCGCCGCCGCCGCGCCGGGCGGTGCCCGCACGGGTGGCCGGCACCGGGCGCGCCCTCGGGCGGCCGAGGTGTTCGACGGCGAGCTCTACCCCGTCGACGGCCAGGTGGTCAGCCCGCCCACGGGCGCGACGCGCCGCGGCGCCGACGAGGAGATCATCGACGCCGAGATCGTCGACGACGGGTACGACGGCTACGACGTCGGGTACGGCGGGGCGTGACGCGCCCCGCGCGCCGCCCGGGCCTCCGGGAGGGCGCGCCGGCGGCGCGCCAGGCCGGTCACTGCCCGCGGCGGCGCAGGTAGCGCTCGAACTCGCGGGCGATCGCGTCGCCGGATGCCTCCGGCAGCGCGGTCTCCGGCTCGCGCGACTCCAGCGAGCGCACGTACTCGGCGACCTCGCTGTCCCCGGCGGCCAGCTCGTCGACCTGGCGCTCCCAGGACCGTGCCCGCTCCGGCAGGTCCCCGAGCGGGATCTCCAGGTCCAGCAGGTCCTCCACCCGGCGCAGCAGGGCGAGCGTCGCCTTCGGGCACGGCGGGTTGGCCACGTAGTGCGGCACCGCCGCCCAGAACGACACGGACGCCAGCTCCGCCCGGGCACAGGCGTCGGAGAACACCCCGACGATGCCGGTCGGGCCCTCGTAGCGGGACGCCTCGAGGCCCAGGCGGGCGGCCGTGGCCGGGTCGCCGGCCGTGCCGCTGATCGGCACCGGGCGGGTGTGCGGCGAGTCGGCCAGCAGCGCGCCCAGCGTGATCACCATGTCGCTGCCGAGCGCGTGCACCGCCTCGATCAGCTCCTCGGTGAACCCACGCCAGCGCATGTTCGGCTCGAGGCCGCGGATCAGCACCAGGTCGCAGTCGGAGTTCGGCGGGCGGGCGACCGACAGCCGGGTGGTCGGCCAGGAGATCTTCCGGGCCGCGCCGTCGACGCCGCTGACGGTCGGTCGGTTCACCTGGAAGTCGTAGTAGTCGTCCGGGTCGATCGCCCCGATGACCCTGGCACCGAACACGGTCTCCAGATGTTCCACCGCCGCGGAACTCGCGTCGGCCGCGTCGTTCCACCCCTCGAAGGCCGCGACGACGACCGGCGACCGGAGCTGGCCGACGCCGGAGAACTCGATCACCTACCACCTCCCCGCCCCGTGGGGGGCGTCCCGTGACAGTGCCACGGTACGTCGTCCCCGGCGCCCGTCCACGCGAGTAGCTTCAACCCGTCCTCATCCCGATCACGGCGCGGCCCGCGCCCGCGCACCGGGCGGGGCGGTCCTCTGGGTGCTCCGCCGCCACGGCCGCGCCCGCCGCTAACCCCGGACGCCCGCCAGTGGCCCCCGGTGCCGAAACCGACGCTCTGATGCTGGCACAGCCGGGCGACACGCGCGGAGGGGGTGCGAAAGGGGAGCGCTCCGCCTGCCCCGGCGCGTCCCGGTTCGCCGTCCGCCGAAAGTGACGGGGTTCACGCCGACCGGGGCACATCGGGTCACGTCCGTGCTGGTGGTCCCCCTGGGTGGCGGGGGCGGCTCCGGCCGGGCCGGGCCGTCGGTACGCTCGCCAGGTGCTGCGAGCTACCGGTGCCCCGGCCACGACCGACGAGGACGCCCCGGCCACCGCCGACGGGGACGCCGCCACCGCCCCGGACGCCGCCCGCTGGCCCGGTGCGGTGCTGATGGACATGGACGGCCTGCTCGTCGACACCGAGGGGCTGTGGACGATCGCCGAGCAGGAGCTGGCCGCCAGTTTCGGCCGCTCGCTCACCCCCGAGATCAAGCACGCGATGGTCGGGCACGGCATCGACACCGCGGTCCCGCTGATGCTGTCGCTGCTCGGGGTCCCGGACGCCGACCCGGTCGCCGCCGCCCACTTCCTGCTGGACCGGGCGTTCGAGCTGTTCCGCACCCCGGGCATGGTCATCCCGCGGCCGGGGGCGCGGGAACTGCTCGCCGCGCTGCGCTCGGCCGGCGTGCCGACCGCGCTGGTCTCCTCGTCGTTCCGGGCGCTGATGGACCCGGTGCTCGACGAGCTCGGCCGGGAGCACTTCACGGTCACCGTCGCCGGCGACGAGGTCACCCGGCGCAAGCCGTTCCCCGACCCGTACCTGATCGCGGCGGCCATGCTGGACCTGCCGCCGCGGCGGTGCGTCGTGCTGGAGGACAGCACCGCCGGCGCGCTCGCCGGGCTGCGGGCCGGCTGCCACACGGTCCTGGTGCCCTCCTCGCCCGACCTACCGTCGTTGGCCGAGGTCGCCCAGGCCACCGCGGCCGCCCTGGCGACCGACGCGGCCGCGGCAGCCGCGTCCGTGGGCCGGATCCCGCCGCCGGCCGATGAGGACCCGGCGGTGCCGGGGGTGCTCGCCGATCCGGCCGCCGGCCCGGTGGGGGAGGACATCGCCGCGATGGCGGCCCGGCTGCGCCAGGTCGCCAGCCTCGCGGAGCTCACCGTCGACGACCTCGCCGCGCTGTTGGGCGTCGCGCAGCCCTGAGCCGCCCGCGCCGGGTCACCCGGCTGCGCCCGTCCCTTCCCGTCGGGACCGCGCTCTCTCCGCGTGTGTCGTTGACCCACAGTGTGGTCAACGCTGTTGACGCGCACCCAGCGTGCGCTTGATCATCTTCTGTGGGGGGAGGTCACGCGGGCCCGCCAGCCGGCCGGCCCGCGGGCCCGGCGACGAAGCGACGCGAACCCTGGCAGTCACGCGCCGGGGCCGCCGCAGGCCACAAGAAGCCGGCGGTCAGGAGGTGGCGATCGCGCGCAGCACGTTCATGCGGGCGGCGCGCAGCGCCGGGACGACGGCGGCGACCACGCCGAGGACGGCGCCCAGCAGCAGGACCCCGAGGATCGTGGTGAGCGGGTAGGCGAAGCTGGTGACCCCCTGGCTCTCCATCGCCTTGACCAGCGCCCAGCCGAGGAAGCTGCCGACGGCGACGCCGAGGGTGGCGCCGAACACCGAGATCACCACCGACTCCAGCACCACGACCACCCACATCTGCCGCCGGGACAGGCCGACGGCGCGCAGCATGCCGATCTCCTTTGTCCGCTCGATGACCGACAGCGCGAGCGTGTTCACGATCCCGAACAGCGCGATGATGACGGCCAGCGCGAGCAGCACGTACACCATCCCGATCACCTGGTCGACGGTCTTCTCCTGCTCGGCGATGAACTCCCGCTGGTCGGTCACGGTGACGGTGGGGAACGGCTTGACCGCCGCGTCCAGCGCCGCCCGCACGGCGGCCGGGTCGGCCTCCGGCTGCTGCTTGACCAGGACCATCAGGTCGAGGTCGGCCGCCGCGTGCCTGGCCCACTCGGCGTCGGACACCAGGTACTCGACCAGGTCGCCGCCGCCGGTGAAGGTCGCGGCCAGCCGCAGCGGCACGTCCGCGGCGTCCGGGTAGCTGACCACGACCTCGTCCCCGACGGCCAGGCCCAGCTCGGCCGCCCGGGTCGCCCGCATCGCGATCGCGCCCTCGGGCAGGTCCAGCTCGCCGGCGGTGACGGTGAGCTGGAACACGTCGGCGATCTTCGCCGGGTCGCCGGCGAGCACCGACTCCAGTTCGGACTGCCCCCGCACGGTCATCGCCAGCCCGTGGATCCCGACGACGGTCTGCACCCCCGGCACCTGCTCGACGGCCCGGCGGACCTCGCCGCTGAACCCCGTCTGCCCCTGCGAGCTGAGGTAGAAGTCGGCGCCGAGCGACTCGGACACCGTGTCCCGCACCGACATCTTGATCGACTCGCCGAACACCGAGAACGCGCTGACCAGCGCCAGGCCGATCATCAGCGCCGAGGCGGTCGCCGCCGTCCGCCGCGGGCTGCGCATCGCGTTGGTCAGCCCGATCCGGCCGGTGACGCCGAACAGCCTGGGCAGCGGCGCGCCGAGCACCGCGGTGACCGGCTTGGCGATGACCGGCGACAGCGCGGTCACCCCGAGGAAGATCACCCCGGCGCCGCCGCCGACCAGCGCAGCGGGGGAGACCGGCAGGTCGCGCCCGGACAGCCCGAGCACGACGACCGCGCCACCCAGGGTGACGCCGGCCAGCCCCAGCGCCGCCCTGGTCCGCAGGGAGCGGGTGGCGATCGTGAACGTGTCGCGCAGCGCCGCGACCGGCGGCACCGTCGCCGCCTTGTACGCCGGCACGACCGCCGCCGCCGCGGTCACCAGGACGCCCACCAGGTAGGCGACGACGACCGTGCGGGCCCGCAGCACCAGCTCGCCATCGGGCAGCACGACCCCGAAGACGCCCATCACCGCGTGCAGCCCGCGGGCCAGCGCCACCCCGAGCAGCAGCCCGGCGGTCGCGCCCACGACGCCGACCAGCGCCGCCTCCACCTGGACCGACAGCCGCACCTGCCCGCGGCTGGCCCCGATCGCCCGCAGCAGCGCCAGCTCGCGCACCCGCTGGGCGACCAGCATCGTGAACGTGTTGAAGATGATGAACGCGCCGACGAACACCGAGATCCCGGCGAAGATCAGCAGCGACGTCGACAGGAACCGCAGCCCCTCCTCGACGGCCGTCTGGTTCTCCTCGGCGAGCTGGGCGCCGGTGACCGCCTCGACGCCATCGGGCAGGATCTGGCTGACCCGGGCGGCGAGCTCCTCTGCGCCGACCCCGTCCGCCGCGGCCAGGTAGATCGCGGTGAACGAGCCGGAGCCGAGGATCAGCCGCTGCGCCTCGGGCGTGGTGAACGCGGCGACGACGCCCCCGGTCGCGCTGTCACGGCCGGCGGTGCGGAACGTGCCGACGAGCGTGAACTGCTCCTGCGGGCCGGCCACCGGCCCGACGACGACGACCTGCTGGCCGACCCGCAGGCCCACCCGGTCGGCGGTGCCCTTGTCGATGACGAGCTCGCCCGGGCCGGACGGCGCGCGGCCCTCGGCGATCGTCTCGGTGGCGGTGGGCTGGTCGCCGGTCCAGTTGATGCCCTGCGACGGCGTCAGGCCCGCCTGGATCGCCTTGCCGGTGGCCGGGTCGACGATCTGGGCGGTGCCGGACACCTGGCCGACGGCCGCCCGCACCCCCGGCACCGCCGCCAGCTGCCCGACGAGTGCCGCCTCCACCTGCTTGCGGCCCTCGTTGCTGCCCGGGTCGATCTGGTTGACCGCGCGGACGGCGACGCTGACGTTGCGGGTGATGTCGGCGTACATCGTCGAGTAGGCGCCGCTGAGGGTGTCGGTGAGCACCAGCGTGCCGGTGACGAAGCTGACGCCGGCGACCACGGCCAGCGCGGACAGCGCCAGCCGGATCTTGCGGGCGAACAGGCTCCGCAGCGTCGCGCGCAGCATCGTCAGAACCAGTCGCCGGTCCCGCGCCAGGCGTCCGCCCGGCCGGCGGGGCGGGCCTCGTACCCGTCGTGGCCGTCGTGGGGTGGCTGGGGCGCCGGGCGCGCGTGGCCGTCCGGGTAGCCGTCGTCCGGTCCGCTCACCTCGATGCCGCCGACGTCGATGCCACCGGCCACGGCGAACGGGTCGGCGCCGCCGCGGCCATAGCCGGTCGGGGCGGCGGCAAAGCCGTGCCCGGCGTCACCGACGGCGAACGCGCCGGCGGCGGCGGCCGGGCCGACGGGGCCGGGCGGGCTGGCGGCGCCGGCGGAGAAGGCGGTGGCGGGCCCGCCCACCGGCTGACCGGGGTGGCCGGCCCGGGGGCCGGTGCCGTAGCCGTTCGGGTAGCCGTCACCGGGCCCGGAGACCGCGATGCCCTGCCCGGACACCTCGATGGGCGTGGACAGGTCGAACCCGGGCGTGGAGACGTCGAACCCGGGCGTGGACACGTCGATGCCGGGCCCGCCCACGTCGATGACCGGCGCGGGCACGCTCCCGGCCCGCCCGCTGACGTCGGGGGGGGCGGCGGCCGGGCGCGCGGGCGCGG
>JADGHD010000332.1 GCA_019689615.1 Frankia sp.
ACCCCAGCCCCAGCCCCAGAAGCTGCGATACAGCCAGTCGTAGCCCCAGCCGAAGTGGCCGCCGGTGGTCCTGGTGAACGAGCCGGCTTCTCGCAGCGTGGGGGCGTCGTAGGGCGCAGTCCTCATGTCGAGCCTCCTGACGGTTCGGCTTCCGGCCCACCGGGGTCACCCGCTCGCCGGGGCGCCGGTCGAGGGCTGTCTCGGCCACCCCACGTGCGCTCCCCCGAGGACCTGGGTGTCCGGGCGCCGACGGGCGTCGGTGACCGCCGCCTGCCCGTGCTCAGACCGCTCCCGGTGCCGGGTGCCGGTCACGCCCTGGCAGGGGGCGTTCCGCGACTCCCGCTCCGGGTCGCCGCCCGGGCGGTCTAGGTGGCTCTTCCCTCGCCAGGTTCAGTCGTGGTTCAGCACGGTGCGCGTCCGGTGGGGCAGGCGTCCTGGTCACGCGGTTGGCTCTGACCGCGCGGTCGGTGCCGGCGGTCCCGCCCGTCACGGGGGCGCCCGCCGTCGCGCCCGCCCGGCCGGGGCCACCGGCGGGCCCACCCGTCACGGGGGCGCCGGCCGGCCGGGTCTGGCCTGCCGTCATGCCGGGCCGCCCGGTGGCGGCAGGGCGGGCGCTGGCCGGGGCGGTGCCGGCGGCCGGGTGGGTGCCGGCCAGGATGCGCTGGTGCGCCCGTCGGAGGTCCTCGCCGGGCTCGATCCCGAGTCGCTCGGTGAGCGCGTGGTAGACCGTCTGGTAGGCGTTCAGCGCCTCCGCGCGCCGGCCGTCCTGGTCCAGCGCGACCAGCAGCTGTGCCCACAGCCGTTCCCTGGTCGGGTGCTCCAGGGTGAGCGCGCGCAGCGCCGGGAGCACCCGGTCGTGCTGGCCGAGGCGCAGCCGCGCGTCGACGAGGTTCTCCCAGACGGCCCAGCGCAGCTCCTCCAGCCGGGTGGTCTCGGAGACGGCCAGATCGGCGGGGATGTCCTCGTATGGGCGCCCACGCCACAGCAACAGCGCCTGTTCGAGCAGGGTCGCGGCCCGCCCGGGACGGCCGGCGGCGAGCTCGGTCTCGCCGGCCCGCGCCGCCGTGTCGAACAACTCGATGTCCAGCTCGCCTGGCCAGAGCTGGATCCGGTACTCGCCGCCACGGCCGACGATCCGAACCGGCCCGGACGGCGCGCCGGTGTGGGCGTGCGGGGAGGCGACATCGTCGCGGCCCCTGCCCGCTGCCGGCAGCGGTGGCGGCGGCGGGAGCGCGTGCCGCAGGTCGGAGACGTAGGTCTTGATGTTGCCGAGCGCCGAGCGGGGCGGGTCGTCCTCCCATAGCGCGGTGGCGAGCTGCTCGGTGCTCACCCAGCGGCCAGCGCGCAGCAACAGCATCGACAGCAGCCGGCGCTTCTTGCGCTGGCCGATGAACACGGCCGTCCCGGCCAGGTCCAGGACCTCCAACGGGCCGAGGGCGCAGAACCGGGCGGTGTTCTCCTGGCGCGTCCCGGCCTGCTCGGCTGGGCTGACCAGCTCGATCAGGCCGGACGGGCCGGCGGGGCCGGCCGGCGTGAGCGCGCTGGCGATCGTATCGGCGCCGTCACACGCGGTGGTCACGGGCCCTGTCTACCCCGGCCCACCTTCGGACAGTCCGCCGCGAACGCGCCGACCGGGCCGCGTGCGTGGCCGATCGCCCAGGTCGGGGGAGGCGCGCACGGCGCGGGGCCGTGGGCGTGACGACCACGGCGCCGCGGGGCACATCGTCGCTGGGCCAGTTCGACATCGGTGGGCCGGTGGAACGCGGCGCCGAGCCGCGCCGGGACGGGGGATGCCGGATGTGCCACATGTTCGCGTTGAGCAGCGGCGCCGAGCCGGTTGCGGCGACCTTCTGGCTGCTGGACTCGCCGGACAGCGAGCGCGCCGCGTCGCTGGCCCAGCCCGACGGCGCGGGGCTGGCGATATTCACCGAGGCCGGCCGGCCGCATGTGATCAAGCAGGCGATCACCAGCCGGGCCGGCTCCGAGTTCGCGCACCAGCCGCGTACCGTCCGGTCGCGCACGTTCGTCGCGCATGTCCGACACGCCTCGACCGGCCGCGCCAGTCTCGCCAACACCCACCCGTTCCAGTACAAGGACCGGGTCTTCGCGCACAACGGCGTCATCGAGGACCTGGAGCGGCTGGATGACCATCTGGGCGACGCTCGTGCGCTCGTCGCCGGCGAGACCGACTCGGAGCGCTACTTCGCGCTGATCAACCGGGAGATCGACCGGCACGGCGGCGACGTGGGGAGCGGCATCGTCGCCGCGGCCCAGTGGATCGCCGCCAACCTGCCGCTGTACTCGATCAACATGGTGCTGGCCACGCCGACGGAGCTGTGGGCGCTGCGCTACCCGGACACCAACCGGCTCTACGTGCTGCGCCGGGAGGCGGGCGGGCGCCACCACCGCCACCTCGACCACGCCAGCCCGTACAGCGAGATCCGGGTGCGCTCGGTCGACCTCGCCGAGCGGCCGGCGGTCGCGGTGGAAAGCGAGCGGATGGACGAGGACCCGGCCTGGCGGCTGATGGCGTCCGGGGAGCTGCTGCACGTCGCCGCCGACCTGACCGCCACGTCCCGGGTGGTGCTGTCGATCCCGCCGGCCCACCAGCTCTCCCTGGAGCAGCTGCGGCCCGAGGCGGCGGCCTCGCAGATGGTCAACGTCGTGCCGGTTGATCCGAGCGCGTCGCTGTTCGACCTCTCCGCGTCGGGCTGACCGACGGCGTGCCCGCGCGCGGCGGTACCCGACCCCCGAAGGGCGCCGGGTCGCCCAACGGATCGCCCGCGGGCGCCGGACCGACTTCTGGCTACCCACGGATAGCCGCTCGGCCATGTTGCGCCGCTAGCCGTCCGACGTCTTCCGCGGCGAGCCGTCAGCAGCGATCGTGGTCGTGGGCACAGGGCTCACTCCGGTGGCTCGTTCAGCCTCCCGCGGTGTGGTGCAGGCCAGAACCGCGCAGGGGGTCGACTGGACCGGGAACTGTCGGGTCTGCCGGATGGCCGTCCACCCCGGTCGTCAGCTTCACTGTCACGGGCTCTGGCGCCAGCCAGGCCGGCCAGGTGGCTCGCCTGCCGGATGGCTGGCGGTCCGTGGTTGACCAGTGTGAGCTGGGCTACTCGTCCCGCGCGGGTCGGGTGCGCACCGATTGTTCGGTACGAGTTCCCGTAGCGTGCGGGGGTCTTTCGGCTGTCGTCGACAGACTGGGAGCGACGCGCGGGCCGTGGTCGTTGATGGGATGTCTCAATTCGTCCTTGGATTGATACGCACCGTCACTGCCTGTGGAGGGCGCTGCGTCGGGAGTGTCGCGTTGCTGACACTGCGGCTGGGCGATGGACCGAAAAAGTGATATCTCTTTGATACACATTGACCGCAGGGTCAAGCCCCAGCGGAGAAGGAGAGTGATGATCCAGGCGCGCGGGCTCACCAAGCGTTACGGTCGCACGCTAGCCGTCAATGACCTGTCCTTCGACGTGCAGCCCGGCCGGGTGACCGGCTTCCTCGGGCCGAACGGCGCGGGCAAGTCCACAACCATGCGAATGATCCTCGGGCTGGACCGCCCGACGGCCGGGGACGTCCGCATCGACGGGAAGCGTTACGCCGACCTGAAGGATCCGCTTCGGCACGTCGGAGCACTGCTCGACGCGAAGTGGGTGCACCCCAACCGATCGGCCCGGTCGCACCTGCGGTGGCTGGCGGTCTCCAACGGCCTCCCGGAGAAGCGGATCGACGAGGTGCTGGAGCTGGTCGGCCTGACCAAGGAGGCCGACCGGCGGGCAGGCGGGTTCTCGCTGGGCATGTCCCAGCGGCTCGGCATCGCCGGTGCCCTGCTCGGCGACCCGGGCGTGCTGCTGTTCGACGAGCCGGTGAACGGGCTCGACCCGGAGGGCATCCTCTGGATCCGCCAGTTCATGCACCGGCTCGCCGCCCAGGGGCGGACCGTGTTCGTCTCCAGCCACCTGCTCTCGGAGATGGCGCTCACCGCCCAGGACCTGGTCGTCATCGGCCGCGGCCGGCTGATCGCGCAGACCAGCACCACCGAGTTCATCGAGGCCGCCTCGGGGTCGACCGTGCGGGTGCGCGGGCCGGAGCTCGCGCGGCTGCGCGAGGTGCTCGTCGCCGGCGGCCTGCGGGTCGAGGACGCGCCGGCGACCGAGAACGAGCCCGCCGCCCTGGTCGTGCACGGCGCCTCGACGGACACCGTCGGCGAGCTGGCCGGCCGCGCGGGGCTCATCCTCTACGAGCTCACCGCCCAGCGCGGTTCGCTGGAGCAGGCGTTCCTGCAGATGACCGGACATGACGTGGAGTACCGCAGCGCCGGCCTGCCGGATCTGCCCGGTACGGGCGTTCCCGGGCAGTCGTCCGGCACCGCGCCTGGTGCCGCTGTCGGGGCCGGGGCCGCCGCGGTCGGCTGGACGAAGGGGGAGTCGGCGTGAGCACGCTGACATTGCTCAAGGTCGAGCGGATCAAGCTGTTCTCGACCCGCTCACCCTGGTGGTGCATGATCGTCGCGGTCGCCATCACCATCGGCTTCACCGCGCTGCTCAGCGCGGCGCTCCGCGGCGATGACCTCCTGTTCTACCGGCCGGCGGCGACCCAGTTCGCCTACAACTTCGGCCTGCTGATCATGATGGTCATGGCGGTGCTCGCGGTCACCACCGAGTACCGGTTCGGGACGATCCGGGCGAGCTTCCTCGCCGTACCGACGCGCACCAGCCTCCTGCTGGCGAAGACGGTCGTTGTCGCGCTGCTCGCGGGCGTCGTCGGCGAGCTGGCCGCCATCGGGTGCTGGCTGATCGCGCGGGCGATCCGGCCGGACTCCCCGCTGAGCCTGCAGACGGCGGCCGACTACCGGGTCGTGTTCGGCGTCGGGCTGGTCTACCTGATCTCCGCGATCATCGCGGTCGCGGTCGGCCTGATGATCCGGCACTCCGCCGGGGCGATCTCAGCGCTGCTGGCCTGGTCGCTGGTGGTGGAGAACCTGATCCAGATCATCCCGAACGTCGGCGAGGACATCCAGAAGTGGCTGCCGTTCGTCGTCGGCAACAACTTCCTCTACTCCGGCCAGTCGTTCTTCGCCAGCGGCGAGACCGGAACGCTCGACGACATGCCGTTCGGGCCGTGGGGCTCCCTGATCTACTTCGCCGTGGTCGCCCTCGCCCTCCTGGCGATCGGCCTCGGCCTCGCGAAGCACCGGGACGCCTGATCAGGCGCTAGCCGCCACACGTAACCGCGCGCGGGGCGGGGCGGACCACTCCAGGTCCGCCTCGCCCGGCCGCGTCTGGCGGCCCCGTTCTGCGGTGTTCTGGCCGGACTCTCAGGGACCGGGCCCCCAGACGTCACGGCCGGCCTCCTCGCGCTCGGACGCCTTCATCCGCGCCTCATACACGTGCCGCAGCCCGCCGGTGAACCGCATCCGGATCCGCTCGTCCGCCTCGACGAACGGCCGGTAGTAGGTCTCGTCGTACTCCTCGACGATCTGGAACGTCCACTTCCCATCCACCACGTTGCGGCCGTACAGCTCCCGCCGCAGCTGGGAGGCCGCCCGCGGGTGCCCGGCAGCGGCCAGCATCTCGATCGCCTGCCCGAGGAACTTGTCCGCGCGGCCGGACAACTGGTGGAACTCGTACAGCGCACCTCGGGCCCGCTCCACCCACTCCAGCGCCTCGCTGAGCTTGCCGACGGCCTCGACGGTCGGCTGGTCCACCTTCGGAGCAAGCCGCTCCACGCCGACCTGGTCACGGTCCGCGCCGAACCCGTCCCCGGCAGCCCCGCCGGGTGCCGCCTTCGCCGAGGCGGCCAGCGTCCTTGGTGTCACCCCCACTGGATGCCCCACTCCCGGCAACCGACACCCCCTGCCCGCCCTCTGATACAACACAACGAGCCCCGCCCACGGGACGACAGG
>JADGHD010000333.1 GCA_019689615.1 Frankia sp.
TGCATCTCGTCGGCACCGTCAGTTGTGTATACGAGCCCGGGGGGGGGGCGGGGCCAGCCGCGCGGCGTCGGCGGCGGCGTCGCCCTCGGCCCGCTGGGCGGCGAGCTCGGCGGCGACCCGGGCCTCGTAGAGGGCGACCTCCGCGCGGACCCGCTCGGCGTCCCAGCCCAGCACCGGGGCGATCAGCTCGGCCACCGGGCGCGCCGCGGCCAGCCCCCGGTCGGGGGTCTCGATGGCGATCCGGGTGCGGCGGTCCAGCACGTCCTCCAGCCGCAGCGCGCCCTCGTGCGACGCCGCGTACACGGCCTCCACCGCCAGGTAGGCGTCCGCGCCGGGGATCGGCTCGCCCAGCCGCGGGTCGGCGGCGACCAGCTCGACCAGCTCGGCGGCCAGGGTGCCGTACCGGCGCAGCAGGTGCTCGACCCGGGCGACGTGCAGGCCGGCGCGCTCGGCCAGCCGCTCCCGCGCGTTCCACACCGCCGGGTAGCCGTCCGCGCCGAGCAGCGGGATCTTCTCGGTGCACGACGGCGGCACGGTCCTCGTCAGCCCGGCCGCGGCCGCGTCGACCGCGTCGGCGGCCATCACCCGGTAGGTCGTGTACTTGCCGCCCGCGACCGTGGTCAGGCCCGGTGCCGGGCTCATGACCGCGTGCTCGCGGGACAGCTGCGCGGTGTCCTCGGAGGCGCCGGCCAGCAGCGGGCGCAGCCCGGCGTACACGCCGATCACGTCGTCCGTGGTCAGCGGCGTCCGCAGCACCCGGTTGACCTGGTCGAGCAGGTAGTCGACGTCGGCCCGGCTGGCGGCCGGGTTGGCCAGGTCGAGCTCCCAGTCGGTGTCGGTGGTGCCGATGATCCAGTGGCGGCCCCACGGGATCACGAACAGCACGCTGCGCTCGGTGCGCAGGATCATCCCGGTCGTGCCCTGCAGCCGGTCGCGGGGGACGACCAGGTGCACCCCCTTGGACGCCCGCACCGAGACCGGCCCGCGCTCGCCCAGCAGCGAGTGGACCTCGTCCGTCCACACCCCGGTGGCGTTGATCGTCTGCCGGGCGCGCACGACGATGTCCAAGGCCCCGTCGGCGTCGGCCGCGCCGCCCGCCGGCCCGCCGCGCGCCTCCAGGTCGCGGACCACCGCCCCGGTGACCCGGTCGGCCTCCCGCAGCAGCCGGACGACCATCGCCGAGGTCGCGATCACCGCGCCGTGCCGCGCGGCGGTGCGGGCGACGAACATCGCGAAGCGGGCGTCGTCGACCTGACCGTCCCAGTACTGGATCGCGCCGACCAGCGCGTCCGGCCGCAGCGACGGGAACTCGCGCAGCGCCGCCCTGCGGGTCAGGTGCCGGTGCAGCGGCAGGGTGCCGCCCGCGTGCGGCGCCGAGCCGGGGCCGATCCGGGCCAGGCCCTGCCCGAGCGTGTCGTAGAGCAGCACGCCGCTGCCGATGTAGGCGCGCTCCCAGGCGTGGTGGGTCAGCGGCAGCAGGAACGGCACCGGGCGGACCAGGTGCGGGGCGATCGTGTCGAGCAGCAGCGTGCGCTCCCGCAGTGCCTCCCGGACCAGCGCGCCGTTGAGCTGCTCCAGGTAGCGCAGGCCGCCGTGGATCAGCTTGCTCGACCGGCTGGAGGTGCCGGCGGCCAGGTCACGGGCCTCGACCAGGGCGACGGACAGCCCGCGGGCTGCCGCGTCGAGCGCGGCGCCGACGCCGGTGATCCCCCCGCCGATGACGAGGATGTCGAACATCTCCGAGCGCAGCCGCCGCAGCGCCTCCGCCCGGGCCGCCGGGCCAAGCCGCCCGGGACTGAACGCGACCGGGCCGGCATCCCCCACCGCGCCGGTGCCGGCCGCCTGGGCCGCCTCGGCCGCGGTACCTGCCATGCTGGCCATGCCGGTCATCGGGTTACCTCCTGGCTGCGCACGCGACCGGGCTGGCTGGCTGCCCGGCCGTAGCCGGCGGGAGCACGGGCCGGCCGACCGGCCCAGCGCCCGGCGGCCAGTCCTCGCCTCCGCCGAGCCGCGCTCCGCCATCCCCATCGTGCCGGCCCGCGGCGAGTACCGCCGCCGCGGCGGCCCGCGGATGCCAGGCGGTGAGCTGACGTTGGGCGGCCGGCCGCCTGGCCGTCGCCCGGCCGTTGGTTGTTGCCCGCCGTACCGGTCCCGCTGGTGGGCCGCGAGACTCCGCGCCGCCCGTTCGTGCGCGCGGACGTACGTTCCCGCCGAGTACGGTGAGCGCTGGCCGCAACTGTGGTGGTTGACGTCACATGCGGCTACGCTGTGCCAACCGTCGGGCGTGACAGTGGTCGTGACGGTGCCACGGTGCGTCGCGCGGTCCGGGTCGGGCCGCCGCCGTCCGGGCCGGGCGGCTGGGGCGGCCGCGGCGCCCGCGCACCAGCCCGTGCCGGCCCCGCCAGACCCGGCGCGGACCGTCATCCATGTCGCCCACCGGGGAGCGAGCACACTCATGGACCTGACCTTCAGCCCGCGGGAGGAGCAGTTCCGCGGCGAGCTGCGCGCCTGGCTCGCCGACAACATCCCGCCGGCCTGGCGCGAACCCGGCTTCTGGGGCACCGTGCCCGAGGACGAGGCGTTCGAGCTGCGGCGCGACTGGGAGCGGCGCAAGTACGAGGCCGGCTTCGGCGGGATCCAGTGGCCGGTCGAGTACGGCGGACGCGGCGGCACGCCCGGGATGAAGGCGATCTACGACGAGGAGATGGCGCTCGCCCGCGCGCCGCTGTCGGCCAACGGGCTCGGCCTGACCTTCCTCGCGCCGACGGTGATGGCGGTCGGCACCGAGGAGCAGAAGCGCGAGATCATCGCGCCGATGCTGCGCAACGAGGTGATCTGGTGCCAGGGCTTCTCCGAGCCGGACGCCGGCTCCGACCTCGCGGTGCTGCGCACCACCGGGGTGCGGGTCGGCGACGAGTTCATCGTCAACGGCCAGAAGATCTGGACGACCAACGCCAGGTACGGGGACCGGCTGTTCGCCCTGGTGCGCACCGAGCCGGGCAGCAAGGCCCACCACGGCCTGTCGCTGCTGCTCATCGACATGCACCAGCCGGGCGTGGAGGCCCGGCCGCTGCGCCAGATGAGCGGGGCCAGCGAGTTCGGCGAGGTGTTCCTCACCGACGCCCGGGTCAAGGTGAGCGACTGCCTCGGCGGGGTCGGCAACGGCTGGAAGACGGCGATGCTGCTGCTGTCGTTCGAGCGCGGCGCGTCCGGGATCTCCCAGTACGCGACCTTCCGCCGCGGCTACGACGAGATCGTCTCCGCCGCCCGCCGGCTCGGCCGGCACACCGACCCGGTGCTGCGCGCCGAGCTCGCCCGCCGGCTGGTCGAGCTGGAGTGCCTGCGCTACCACGCCCTGCACGTGCTCACCAAGGTCGAGCAGGGGCAGGACCTCGGCGCCGAGTCGTCGATCACGAAGCTGCAGTGGTCGGAGTCGTACCAGAAGCTGTTCGAGGTGTTCGACGACCTGCTCGGGCTGGACGGCGTCGTCGAAGCGCCGGTGCCCGACCTCGACCTGCGGCTGCTGCAGCACGAGGCGTTCTGGACCCGGTCGGTGACGATCTGGGGCGGCTCGTCGCAGGTGCAGCGCAACATCGTCGCCGAGCGGGTGCTCGGCCTGCCCCGATAGAGACGGAGCGCGCACGTGTACTTCGCCATGACCGACGAGCAGCGGGCGCTGGCCGAGACCGTCCGCGACTTCCTAGCCGACCGGTTCCCCCTGTCCGCCGTCCGCGCCGTGTTCGAGGACACCACCGGCGACGGCCACCCGCCCGAGCTGTGGAAGGCCTTCGCCGAGCAGGGGTGGCTGTCCGTGCTGGTGCCGGAGGAGCACGACGGCCTGGGCCTTGGGCTGCTGGACGCGCAGGTGATCGCGCGGGCGTTCGGCGCCGGCGTGGTGCCCGGGCCGTGGCTGCCCACCGTCCTCGCCGGGGAGGCCGTGCGGCTGGCCGGCTCGGCCGAGCAGCGCGCGGCACTGCTGGGCCCGCTGGCCGCGGGTGAGCTGGTGGCGACCGTGGCGCTGCGCGCGCCCGGCGGCGCGTTCGACGCGAGTGGGATCGGCGTGGTGGCCGACGGCGCCGGGCGGCTGACCGGCACCGCGTCCCCGGTGGAGTACCCGGCGGTCGCCCGGGTCGCCGTGGTCGCCGCGACCGAGCCGGGCGCCGGCGGCGACGGCGCGCCGGGCGTCGGCCTGTACTTGGTCGACCTGGCCGCGGCCAGGACGGCGGGCGAGGGCAGCGGGGTCGGCCTGCGGCCGCTGTCGACCTACGACGGCACCACCCGGCTCGGTGCGCTGGAGCTGGCCGGGGCGGCCGGCGAGCGCCTGCCCGGCTCGTCCGTCGAGGTACTCGCCGAGCTGCTGCGCCGCGGCGCCGTGCTCGCCGCCGCCGACCTGGTCGGGACCGCCCGCACGGCGATCACCAGGACCGTCGAGTACGACAGCACCCGCGTCCAGTTCGGCCGGCCGGTCGGCAGCTTCCAGGCGATCAAGCATCATCTGGCCGACCTGCACATCGGCGTGCTGATGGCCGAGCACGCCGTGCTGTACGCGGCGCACGCCATCGACGTCGGCCTCCCCGACGCCGTGCTGGCCACCGCGGTCGCCAAGGCCAAGGCCAACGACGCGGCCGAGCAGGCGACCGGCGCGATGATCCAGTACCACGGCGGCATCGGCTACACCTGGGAGCACGACGCCCACTTGTTCTACAAGCGGGCCAAGCGCCTGATCGGCACGTTCGGCGACACCCCGCAGCACCTGGCCCGGATCGCCGAGCTCACCATCGACGCCGGCGCCGCGGCCGGCGGGGACTGACGCGACTGGCCCGGCCCTGGCGGCGGCAGCGCCCGGGCCAGGTCACGCGCCATCAGAGGCAGTCGGTGTGCCTGGTCCAGACCAGGCGCGGCGGGGTGCGGCTGCTCGCGCCCGCGTAGCTGTGCTGCCAGCTGCCGAGCACGTCGGTCAGCGCCGGCCGGACGGCGAGGACGAGCGGGGTGCCGGCGGGGATCGCCGGCGTGCCGTCCCCGGTCGGCATGCCGGCCACCCACGACCGGTAGAGCTCGGTGATGTCGGCCGCCACCTCCCGCGCCGTCGGCTCGGTCGACCATGCCGCGGTGGCGGTCACGGCCTGCCCGCCACCTGCCGGCGACGGCCCGGGCGCCGGCGTGGGCGTCGCGCCCGTCACCTCGTCCGCCCAGTGCTGGCCACGCCAGACGATGTCGCCGCGCGGGCGGTTCGCCACCAGGTCCAGCCGCGGCACGGTCGCCGGGATCTGCCCGCTGGCCAGGCCGGTGAGCGCCGAGGGGTAGGCGACGAGCGGGATCGGCCCCTCCGGCCCCATCCGCCCGGAGGTGGCCAGCAGGGTCAGCCGCAGCTCGACCGACGCGACGCAGTCCGGCGGTGCCGGCAGCAGCGGGAAGACGAGCTCGGCGGTGAGCAGGTGGTCGTCGCCCCGCCGGGGCACGTGCGCGTACTGCCGGCCGACGAGCACCTCGGCCGCCGCCGGCTCGACCTTGGTGCGCCCACTGCCAGCGGCGTAGGAACGCAGCAGGTAGCTGCGGGTGGCCGCGATCGGGGTGCCGGGCAGCTCGGCCGGCGCCGCCGGGGCGTGGTACGTCGGTGTGCTGGCCGCCGGCGTCGCCGTCCGCCGGTCCGGCGGGTCCGGCCGCAGCGCGTCCGGCCCGCCGTTGATCCCCAGCACCACGGACGCGAACGCCAGGATGACCACCGCCCCGCCGGTGGTCGCCAGGAAGACGCGCCCACCCCGGCCTGGCGGCGTGACGGTCACCGCTGGCAACCGCCGCGCCGGCGCCCGGCGGGCCCGCCCACGCGACGTCGCCCGCCCCGACACCCGCGCGCACAGCGCCTGCCACCGGAT
>JADGHD010000334.1 GCA_019689615.1 Frankia sp.
ACATCCGCGGGGTCGTCGTCTTCGACGGCTGACCGACCAGGGCGCGTCCCGTGGCCCTCGGTCGGCGCGGGGCGCGCCCGAACAGCCGCGCGGGGCGCGTCCGAACAGCCGCGCGGGGCGCCGCCGCCGGTGAGCGGTGGCGCCCTGCAGGGGCGGTGCCGGGCCGCGTCGCGGCCGGCCCGGCGCCCTAGGCGGTAGCCGACCTCGCCGCGGCCAGGTACTCGTCGCGCAGCCTGCCCTTGACCAGCTTGCCGGTGGGCAGCCGGGGCAGCTCGTCGCGGAAGTCGAACCTGCGCGGGACCTTGTAGTGGGCCAGGTTGTCCCGGGCGTACTGGCGCAGCTCGGCCGCGAGCTCCTCACCGGGCTCGGCCCCGGGCGCCGGCTGGACGACGGCGTGCACGTACTCGCCCATCTCCTGGTCGGGCAGGCCGAAGACGGCGACGTCGGCGACCTTGGGGTGCAGGACCAGGCAGGCCTCGATCTCGGCCGGGTAGATGTTCACCCCACCCGAGATGATCATGAAGCTCTTGCGGTCGGTGAGGTAGAGGTAGCCCTCCTCGTCGAGATAGCCGACGTCGCCGACGCTGATCCAGTTCTCGTGCTCGGGGTGCTGGCTGGCCTTCGTCTTCTGCGGGTCCTTGTGGTAGCTGAACCGGTGGCCGATCGTCGGGTGCTCGAAGTAGATCAGCCCCGGCTCGCCGACGGGCAGCTCGGTGCCGTCCTCGGCGCAGATGTGCGGCGTGCCCAGCACCGGCCTGCCGACCGAGCCCGGGTGCCGCAGCGCGTCCTCGGCGGAGATGTAGGTCAGGCCCGGCCCCTCGGTGCTGCTGTAGTACTCGTCCAGGACCGGCCCGAGCCAGGAGATGATCTGCTCCTTCAGCTCGTGCGGGCAGGGGGCCGCGGCCGTGATGATCCGGTTGAGGCTGGACAGGTCGTAGCGGCGCCGCCGCTCCTGCGCCAGCTTCATCACCCGGATCAGCATGGTCGGCACGACCTGGGTGTGGGTGACCCGCTCCCGCTCGATCGTGGCCAGGAAGCCCTCGGCGTCGAAGTGCTCCAGCACGACGACGGTGCCGCCGAACTCGTGGACGCCACCGGACCACTGCAGCGGGGCGGCGTGGTAGAGCGGCGCCGGGCACAGGTACACCGTGTTCTCGTCCATGCCGAACATGAACCGGGCGAACGTCGAGATCCCGGTCCTGTTCGGGTCGTCCACCTGCACGCCGGGCAGCGGGCGGCGGATGCCCTTGGGGAAGCCGGTGGTGCCGGACGAGTAGAGCATCACCTCGCCACGCGGCTGGTCGTCGAGGGGGTCGGCCGACGCGGCCGCGACGACGTCCTCGTACCGCTCGAACCCGTCGCGCGGCCCGTCGATGATGAACCGGTGCTCGCAGCCCGGCGTGCTGGCCACCGCCTCGGCGGCGGTGTCGGCCAGCGCCGCGGTGGTCACCAGCGCCTTCGCCTCGGAGTCGTTGATGATGTACGCGGCCTCGGCCGGGGCCAGGTGCCGGTTGATCGCGGTGAGCTGCAGGCCGGACCGCAGCGCCGCCCAGTACACCTCGAAGTAGCGCAGGTGGTTCTCGGCGAGGATGGCGACGCCGTCCCCGGGGCGCAGCCCGCGCTCGCGTAACATCCGGGCCAGCCGGATGGAGTTCGCGTCCAGCTCGGCGTAGGTGAGCCTGGCGCCGCCACCCGTCAGGCCGTTGCCCGCCATGATGACCGCCGGCTTGTCCGGTGTGAGCCTGGCGAACGTGCCGGGGTAGGCCATGGCTTCGTGCCTCCTCGTCGTGATGCCTCGGGCCTGGGGGATGTCCCTCGGGCTGGCGCCGCGGTCCGCTGCCGCTGCCTCGCGGCGTCAGCCGCCGTACCGGGCGGCGGACGCGAACGCCGCCAGCTCGCCCGGGATGTCCTGGCCGGTCGGCGTCACGAGCACCTCGGTGATCCCGGCCGCGCCTGCCTTGTCCATGCGCTCGGCGAACGCGGCGGCGTCCCCGGTCCAGCCGTGGGACACCAGCGCCGGGCCGGCGGCGTCCAGCAGCGGGGCGTCGCGCTCGGTGACCTCGACGAAGTGCCCCTCGTGCACCGCCAGGTGGCGCTCGCCCTCCGGCCGCTCGGCCTCGACCCTGGCCCGCCACTCGGCCCCGCCGGGCAGCCCGTCGACGGCCTGCGGACTCCACTCCCACAGCCCGTGGTAGCTGGTGACGTAGAACGGGCCGAGCGCGGCGCGCACCCGCGGGGAGGTGTGGTCCTCGCCCGGGCGCAGCACGATGCCCTGGACGAGCTGCGCACGAATCCGCCAGCGCTCCTCGAGCGGCTCGGTCGGGTCGGTGACCAGGACGACGCCGTCCGCGGACCGGCGGGCCACCTCGAAGCCCTTCGGCCCCACCGGCGCGGCGAGCAGCGGGACGTCGACCGGGCGGGCCGGGGCGTAGGCCGGCGAGTGGATCATCTGGCACGCCTTGCCCTCGACCTCGACGGTCTCGCCGGCGAGCAGGCCGCGCACCTGCCTGAGGTAGGTCTCCAGGTCGGCCCAGCGCATGGCCCGGCGGCCCATCGCCATCCGGGCGGTGAACCCGGTGCCGAACGCGACGGCCAGCCGCCCGGGGGCGAGCTCCGCGACCGAGGCGATCGCCGACGCCGTCACCATCGGGTGGCGCAGGCTCGGCACGGCGACGCCGGTCGCCAGGCCGATCCGGCTGGTGGCGTCGGCGGCCCGGCCGAGCGCCAGCCAGACGTCGCCGTAAAGGGCCGGCGAGTCGTAGACCCACAGCCGGTGATAGCCGAGCTCCTCGGCGAGCGCCGCGTAGCGCGGAAGGTCCTTGCCGGGCGGCAGAGTCAGGGAGAGCGCCGGTCGGTCGGCCGGCCCGTCGGATGTCACGGTCACGCCCCATTTCCTAAACGAAGGTGACCCGCGACACAACAAATAGCCGGACCGTCCGTCAGCGCACGGCGCGTGTGCTGGCCCGCCCGCGCGAGCCAGGTGCGCACGCTAACGCCCCCGGCTGGCGCGCGGGTGGGCCAGCCAGGCGAAACCGCGGCCGTAACCGGCCGCGGGCTCGCGGGCCTCAGCCGGTGAACGGGCCCCGGCCCATCTGGTCCCGGACCGTCACCACGGTCGGGTTGGTGAGCGCGCGGCGCTGCCAGTTCGCGCCGTCGGCCACCAGGGTGTGGCCGGAGATGAAACGGGCGTACGGCGAGGCGAGGAACGTCGCCGCCCAGCCAAGCTCGCGCGGCCGGCCGACCCGCATCGCCGGCTGGGCCGCGTCCTTGTCGTGGGTGCGGGCGAGGTTCGCCTGGATGTCGGCCGTCATGTCCTCGTGCGGGAACAGCCCGGGCACCAGGCCGTTCACCTGGATCCCGTACGGGCCCCACTCCACCGCGAGCGTTTCCACCATGTTCTTCACGCCGGCCTTGGCCGCGGCGGAATGCGCGAAACCAGGGCCACCGGTCCAGGCGTAGGACGCCCCGATGTTCACGATGGACGCGGGCGTGCCGGCCTTCAGGTGACGGCGGGCGAACTCGCGGGCGCAGAAGAACGTGCCGTTGAGGGTGATGTCGACGACCGTGCGCCAGGCGTTCGGCGACATGTCCTCGGCCGGGACCGGGAAGTTCGCCGCGGCGTTGTTCACGAGCACACCCGGCAGCCCGAACTCGGCCTCGGCGGCGTCGAACATCGCGGCGATCTGCTCTGGCACCCGGATGTCGCAGGCGACGGTGAGGACCTTCCTGCCGAGTTCCTCGATGGCGGCCCGGCCGGCGTCGAGATGCTCCTGTTTGCGGCTGCCGATGACGATGGACGCGCCCAGCCGGGCGAACTCGGTGGCGATCGCCCGGCCCAGCCCGGTGCCGCCGCCGGTGACGACGACGGCCACCCCGTCGAACGTGCCCGGTGGTAACGCGCTCGCGCCCAGCGGTGGCGGCTCGGGCAGCCCGATGATTCCGCTCATGATCGTTGCTCGCTCTCAGCTTCCGGTGTAGCGGGGCGGGCGTCCCTCGGCCCGCGCCGCGCGCATCTCGGCCATGTCGGCGGACTTGCTGATGAACGTCTGCAGGATCAGCTCCTCGTCCATCGACGAGCGCAGGCTCGGCTCGGACAGGTGGCGGATGACCCGGCGAGCCATGTTCACGGTCACCTTCGGCGCGGCGGCGATCTTCTCTGCCATCTCCCGGACCGTCGCGTCGAGCTGGTCGCCTGGCACCACCCGAGAGACGACGCCGTGCGCCAGCGCCTCCTGCGCCCCCATCGGCCGGCCGGTCAGCACCATGTCGCTGACCACGCCGTGGCCACAGATCTGGTAGAGCCGGCCGATGCCACCGGTGTCCGGGATCACCCCGTGGCCGACCTCCGGCAGCATCATCCGCGCTCCCTCGGCGGCCACCCGGATGTCGCAGATCAGCGCCCGCTGGAACGAGGCCCCGATCGCCCAGCCGTGCAGCGCCACGATGACCGGCGCCTCGATGTCGAGGATCCGCAGGATGCCGCGGTGCCCGCGCTTCATCAGCTCGTGGTGGCTGATGTCGACCTGGCCACCGCCGATCGCGGCGACGTCGCGGCCGGAGGAGAAGGACCTGCCCTCGCCCCGCCAGATCACCGCGCGGATCTCCGGACGGTGGGCGAGCTCGTCCAGGATCTCGAAGAGCGCGAGGTCCATCGCGTCGTCGAACGCGTTGTGCTTCGCCGGGTTGTTGTTCGTGATCGTCGCGATCGGCCCGTCGATGTCGAGCCGAACCCGCTCGTCCGCCATCCGCCCCGCCCTTCGCCAGTGTCGACCAGCCGTTCCGGGGGACCGAGCGCGTGTCGGGGACCCGGGCCCCGACCGGTCCACCGGTCTGGCGAACTTTATGCAATATACGGAGGCTGCCCGCCGCCCGCACCCGATGCGATCCGCCGTCCGCACGGCGACCCGGCGGCGCAGGACGGGTGGGCGCGGACGGCATGCACGCGCCGCCTGCACAGGCGGTATGCACATGCGGCATGCACGGGCGAGCTGCACGTGCAGAATCCTGACGCAGACGTACTTGCGTCTGCACTACCAGTCGGAGATGCTGGCTTCGGCGGAATTTGTCCGGCGGTCCCGGTCCATCCGCGCCCGGTGCCTGCCGCACCGTGACGCAGCGACCGGGGAGGCTGTGCGCGTCGCGCTCCCTCGGGGGAATGAGGTGAACTGATGGACCGACGCCGGTTCGTCATCCGGCGCGCCTGCCCCGGCACGTCGCTCACCCCCGCACGGTGCCGCGCCGCGGCGCCCGCGGCGCCGTGAGCAGTGATGGGGCCTGCGGGCCCGCCGTCACCATCAGCCTCCCGGCCGTGCCGATGGCCAGCCCGCTGGCGCGCCACCTCGTGCGCGGCCTGCTCGGCGCCTGGCGGCTGGCGCACGCCGTGGACGTCGCCGAGCTGCTGGCCTGCGAGCTGGTCACCAACGCCATCGACGCGCACGGCCTCGCCAGCCCCGACCACCAGGCCGGCTCGGGCGACGGCACCGGCGACACCGCCTGCCGCGAGGCCGGTTCCCACCACGACGCCACCGCGGTCCGCGGTGGCGAGCGCCCCGCATCCGAGCCGCGGGCGCCGCTGGCCGCCTGCACCGTCAAGCTCCGGCTGACCGGCGGCGTCGACCGCCTGATCATCGAGGTCCTGGACGACAACCCGCGGCCGCCGGTCCGACGCGCCCCGGACATCGACGAGGAAGGCGGCCGCGGCCTTCTCCTTGTCGAGGCACTGAGCCGTCGCTGGGGCCACCGCGCCGTCCGCCGGCGCAACGGCACGGTCGGCAAGGTCGTCTGGTGCGAGGTCGAGATCGCCACGCCCACCGTCGCCGGCATGCCCCGCCGCTCCCCCAGCCCCGCCGGCCCGCGCAGCT
>JADGHD010000335.1 GCA_019689615.1 Frankia sp.
ACGCCGAAGCCGCGGCGCGCCGCTACGGCCTTGACACCAGGTCGGTTCTCGTCGAGGTCGGCCGCCGTGGCATGGTCGGCGGCCAGGAGGACATGATCACCGACGTCGCCCTCGACCTCGTCGCCCAGGCCGAGGCGGCCGCACAGCGGTAGTCACCGGTGGCGGGCTGGCTGCGGGCCGGCCAGCCCGCCCGCCACCCGGGCCCTGATGCTCAGGGCTTCGCGGCGGACGGTTGTCGGGCGCGGCCGTGAGGACGCCGGCTCAGGACGTACCGGTCATGAGGCGCAGGAAGTGCCGTACAGGTGCCTCGCGGTGCCCGGCACGGTAGTTGACGTACAGCTCGACGGTGGCACCGGGCTCGACCAGTGGAAGGTAGGTCACCTGGTCGGCCCGGATCACCGAAGCCGACTCGGGCACGATCGCCAGGCCGACGCCGGCCGACACCAAACCCACGATCGTCTGCATCAGCCAGATGTCGGCCTGGACCACGCGCGGCTCGACGTCGTGGTCGCGCAGCAGCTGGACGAGCCGCCCGTGGATGCCGCCGCTGCCGTGGGCGGCGGGCAGTATCAGCGGCATCCCGGCCAGGTCGCGGACGGACGCGGCCGGGCGGGCGGCGAGGGCATGGCCCGACGGTGCCGCCAGCAGCAGGCGTTCCGTGGCGACATGGACGCTGGCCAGCTCGTCGGAGTCGACGGCCTGGTACTGGACGACCAGGTCCAGCGTCCCGGCGCGCAGCTGTTCGACGAGCGCGGCCGGCCGCTGTTCGGTGAGGGTGAGTTCGACGTCCGGGTACTCGGCCATGAACCGGCGCAGGAACTGCGGCAGCTCGCCGTTGGCCGCCGTTGGGACCAGGCCGACGGCGAGCCGGCCCGCCTCGCCCCGGCCGATCCGTCGGACCAGGTCGGTGGCCTGGCTGAACCGCTCCAGCAGCAGCCGTGCCTCGGGCAGCAGGGCCCGTCCGGCCGCCGTCAGCGTCGCGCCCCGCGGCGTCCGCTGGAACAGCTCGACCCCGAGTTCCCGCTCCAGCGCGTGGATCTGGTTGGACAGCGGCGGCTGGGCCATGTGCAGCGCCCGAGCCGCAGCGGTGAACGAGCCGTGCTCGGCGACCGCCACGAAGTAGGGGAGGCGGTGCAGGCTCACGGGGTTACTCATACCCGACCCGTATGACTTCCCATCGGCACTGGTATTGGCCGTATGGCTCAATCGGGCCGAGACTGACGGCATGTCCTGCCGATCTGTCACCTGTGCGGTCCGTGCTCCGCGCGGGCGGTGGCTGCGCGGAGCACCCGCGCGGTTGGCCGCCGTCCCCGTCGTCCCGTTGGCGGACGCGTCATGAGGCCGGTCGTCTTCCGCGACGCGGATGAGGCCGTCGCGGACATCCCGGACGGGGCGACGATCCTGGTCGGCGGCTTCGGCACCGCCGGGCAGCCGCAGGAGCTGATCGACGCGCTGCGCCGCCACGGTGCCCGTGACCTGACGATCGTCAGCAACAACGCCGGCAACGGCGACACCGGCCTGGCCGCCCTGCTCGCCGCCGGCCAGGTCCGCCGCATCGTCTGCTCGTTCCCGCGCCAGACCGACTCCTGGGTCTTCGACCGGCTCTACCGCGCCGGGGAGATCGAGCTGGAGCTCGTCCCGCAGGGGACGCTGGCCGAGCGGATCCGCGCGGCCGGCGCCGGGATCGGCGCCTTCTACTGCCCGACGGGCGTGGGCACCATGCTCGCCGAGGGCAAGGAGGTCCGTACCATCAACGGGCGGGACTACGTGCTCGAGTACCCGCTCCACGGTGACTTCGCGCTGATCAAGGCGTTGCACGCCGACGTCGCGGGCAACCTCGTGTACCGCAAGACCGCGCGCAACTTCGGCCCCGTCATGGCGACAGCGGCCGCCTGCACGATCGTCCAGGTAGCAAGCGTCGGTGACCTCGGCACCATCGACCCGGAGGAGGTCGTCACGCCGGGCATCTACGTTGACCGGGTCGTCCCGATCGAGCCTGCCGAACCGGGGGTGGCGGCATGAGGACCGTCGAGCACGCCGACCGCGGCCCACTGACCCGCGAGGAGCTGGCCCGTCTCGTCGCGGCCGACATCCCGCACGGCTCCTACGTGAACCTGGGGATCGGCCAGCCGACGACCGTCGCCGACTACCTGGACCCGGCCGCCGACATCACCCTGCACACCGAGAACGGGATGCTCGGCATGGGGCCGACCGCCCAGGGGGCCGACCGTGATCCCGATCTGATCAACGCCGGGAAGATCCCGGTCACCGAACTGCCGGGTGCCTCGTACTTCCACCACGCGGACAGCTTCGCGATGATGCGCGGCGGCCACATCGACGTCTGCGTGCTGGGCGCGTTCCAGGTCTCCCAGGACGGCGACCTCGCCAACTGGCACACGGGGGAGGCCGACGCCATCCCGTCGGTGGGCGGGGCGATGGACCTGGCAACGGGCGCGCGCAACGTCTTCGTGATGATGAGCCTGTTCACCAAGAAGGGCGAGCCGAAGCTCGTGCCGGCCTGCACCTACCCGCTGACCGGCCGGCGTTGCGTCACCCGGTTGTTCACCGACTACGGCGTCTTCCTGCCCGGCCCGGACGGCGTGCGGGTGCGCGAGACCTACGGGATCACCTTCGCCGACCTGGCCGACCGCCTGGCGGTCCCGCTGCTCGCGCTCGTGCCTACCGGCTGAGCGCACCGCTCGGCCCGCCCGGGTGGGCCTTCCCGGCCGCCCGGGCAGCCGTCACGTCCGCCCCGGATGATGGCGCGCGCTGGGCATGACGTAGGTCGCACGGCGCCGTGCCGCCGGGTGGGATCGCCGCGACGACCGCCGTTCCGCGCGTCTGTACGTTCGCCCCGCGCGTGGGCGCGATGACTCGGCGCGGTGACGGAGGGAGGGGCCGTGATGAGCGACGCGGACCGGCCCGAGAAAGCAGGCGGCTACGACTACGACATTGTCGTGGTCGGTTCCGGCAATGGCGGGATGACCGCGGCCTTGGCCGCGGCGTACAGCGGAATGCGTGCGCTGATCGTCGAGAAGGCCGACTACTTCGGCGGTACCAGCGCGCTGTCCGGGGGCGCCGTCTGGATCCCGAACAATCCGGTCAACGTCCGGGCCGGGGTGCCGGACTCGTTCGAGGACGCCGACCGCTACCTGGGGGAGCTCGTCGGTGACCGGGTCCCGGCCGAGCGGCGGCAGGCGTACCTGACCCATGGGCCGGCGACGATCGAGTTCCTGGAGAAGCACACGGAGCACGTCCGTTTCGCGTATTCACCCGGCTACTCCGACTACCACCCGCAGATCCCGGGAGGGCTGGCCGCCGGCCGGTCGATCTCGCCCGTCGCCGTCGACGTGCGCAAGCTCGGCGACCTCGCCCCGACGCTCAACCGCACCGACCTGCTGGCGCCGCCCGCGGGCATCTGGCTCAAGCCGGTCGAGTACAAGAAGCTCCTGCTGGTCACCCGCACCTGGCGCGGCCGGCTGACCGCGCTGCGGGTCGGCCTGCGCACCGCCGTCGCCCGCGCGCTCGGCCGGAACATGGTGTCGGCGGGCGCCGCCGGCGTGGTCCGGCTGCGGCTGGCGGTCCGCGACGCCGGGATCCCGCTGTGGCTGGGCACGCCGATGCGGGCGCTGATCGTCGACGGCCGGCGGGTCGTCGGCATCCGGGTGGAGCGCGACGGCCAGCTGGTCACGATCCGCGCCCGGCACGGGGTGATCCTCGCCGCCGGCGGCTTCGAGCGGAACCCGGGCATGCGCGCCAGGTACCAGCGCCAGCCGATCACCGCGACCTGGACCTCCGGCACGGTGACGAACACCGGCGACGCGATCCTGGCGGCGCAGGCGATCGGCGCCGACGTGGACCTGATGGACCGGGCCTGGTGGGGGCCGGCGATGCTGACCCCGGAACGGGCGCTGTTCATGCTCTCCGAGCGCAGCCTCCCCGGGTCGATCATGGTTGACGGTGAGGGCCGCCGTTTCGTCAACGAGTCGGCCCCCTACGTCGACGTGGTCGACACGATGTACGAGCAGCACGCCGCCGGCAGGCCGACCATCCCGTGCTACCTCGTCTTTGACCAGGGCTTCCGGGACCGCTACCCGTTCGTGAAGGTGCCGCCTCGGCTGCCGCTGCCCAAGGCCTGGGCCCAGGACGGCACGGTCGGCACCGCCGGGACGCTGGCCGAGCTGGCCGAGCGCATCGGCGTGCCGGCCGGCCAACTGACCGCCACCGTCGAGCGGTTCAACGCCGCGGCCCGGGCCGGCAGGGACGAGGAGTTCGGCCGCGGCGACAGCGCCTACGACCGGTACTACTCCGACCCGACCATCCGCCCGAACCCGAACCTGGCGCCGCTGGTCAAGCCCCCGTTCTACGCCGCCCGGCTGGTGCCCGGCGATCTGGGCACCAGCGGCGGCCTGCGCTGCGACGAGCACGCCCGGGTGCTGCGCGCCGACGGCAGCGTCATCGAGGGCCTGTATGCGACCGGGAACTGCTCCGCGGCCGTGATGGGCCACCAGTACCCGGGCCCCGGCGCGACGATCGGCCCGGCCATGGTGTTCGGCTACATCGCCGCGCGCCATATCGCCAGCCTCGCCAGCCCGCGTCCCGAGAGTGTCCCCGGGTGACCCGCCCGCGACCGGGCGCCGCGGCCGGCCCCGCCGGCACGGCCGCCGGAGGCGGCGACGGCGCGGGCGGTCGCCGATTTTCCCGGTCATCCCAGCGGCCGGAATGCGGCGGCCGGGAAATCCGTCCGCGGACCTTAACTCGACGCGATCAACAGCGAACTCGCCTCGGCCGACACCAGATCGACAGATACCTGACCGCGTTCGAGAACGGCAGCTCACCGACGAGCACTGCAGGCAGCGCATCGATGCGCTCAGTTGTCAGGCCAGCCAGCTGCGCATCCGGCGTGACGCTCCAGGACGCCCTGCCCCACCCACCTGAGTTCGGAGGCCGCTGCCCGTCGCTGACGCCGCCGATGTCGGGTGGCGTCCTCGCGCCTGCCCGCCCGGCCGGATGGCTGGCGGGCGTTCGGCGCGACCGGCGCCGGCCTGACCCTGTCCGCGGCTCCCGACGGCCGGGGTCGGCACCCCGCTGGTGTCGGCGCCTCGCCAAGTGTCGGCGCGGCCTATTGACAATGATTTTCATTTTGTGGAAGGTTGGTGGCGACGGTGATCCCTCACTCTGGGAGGCGCTCGTGTCTCTGACCGTGTCCGCTGATGTTCTTGCTGCCGCCGAGGACGGGCGGCTGACCGACGATGCGTTCCTTGCCTGCGTGCGTGAGTCGTTGCCCTACGCCTACGCGCTGGTCGAGCGGCTGGCGGGGGAGCTGCCCGGTAGCGGGCGGGACTTCGCCGACAACCTGGTGCCGCCGCCGGATGAGGTGGCTCGGGGGCAGCTGCTGCGGGCGCTGGCGAGCAACGCGATCCGCGGTGCGCTGGAGCGTCGGTTCGGCGTGGTGCTGGCGTTCCAGAACTGCCACCGTCTCGCCGCGTTCCGGCCGGACGCGGTGGGTGCGCAGGAGTACCAGCGGTTCGTCTCGGCCGAGGCGCAGATTCTCAACCAGCAGCCGGAACTCGTGAACTGCTGACGGGCCAGTCCTGATGCCGGGCCCGGGGGCGGGAGCTTCTCGCGGGCTGGTCGCCACCGGCGAGGTGGGCGACGTCCCCGGGCCACTGGCAGCCGAGACGGTCAGCCGTGCGGGGTGATTCCGCCGTTCGTGGCCGTGGGGCGTCGCCTGGCAGGCTTGCGCGATGTACCGGGGACACGGACGCCGGTACAGCGGCGGCGGCGGTGCCTGTGGCCGGCACAGGTGGGGCTGGGTCGGTCCGCCCGGCGCGCTGGCCGGGGGGCCAG
>JADGHD010000336.1 GCA_019689615.1 Frankia sp.
GGCTGCGCGTCATCGGGGGCACCGTGCCCGGACGGCCCGGGTGGCTCGGCGCTCCCGTCGACCGGGGCGAGCCCGACGGCGGCCGGCGGGCCGCGCGGGCGCCCGGCGGCCGGGGCGGCGCCGGGCGCGGGCCTTGGCCCGGTGGTCGCGGGCTGCGGCCCGGTGGCGGCGTGGCGGCGGCGGCGCCGGGCCGGGGTGCGGTAGAGCAGCTGGGTGCCCTCCGCGTTGGCCGACTGGCGAGCGGCGGCGTCCGGCGGGCCGTAGAGGCGGGGCGTGCCGCCGCTGGTCGCGGGGCCCGGCGGCGGCTCGCTCGCGGCCAGCCGGCGGCGCAGCGCGGTGAGGTCCAGCGTCTGGGTCACGCTGTTCAGCAGGCCGCTGGCGAACAGGTTGGGCGCCGGCTCGCCCCTCGCCCAACCGGGCGCACCGCCCGGGCCGGCGGGCGTCCCGCCAGCCGGCTCCGGCTGGTCCGGGCCGGGCCGTGCGGCCGCGCCGTCCTGGGCCGCCGGGCCAGGCCCGCCACGCGGGATCACCCTGGTGCGCTCGGTCACGTCGGGCCCGGCCGGGGCTGGTCCCGGGTGCGGGTCGAGCGTGCCGCGGCGCGCCTCGGGGAGGTTCCCGCGCGGGATCACCTCGGTACGTTCTGTCACGTCCCGGTCATGGCGGCGACCATGCGGCTCATCCGCGGCACCGGCTGGCGCGTCCTCGATATCCAGGTCGGTCACGAGGACGCACCGCGCGGGCCGGCGGACGAGAGGGCCAGCCGGTCCTGCGCCGTCGGGAACGCGCGTCGCGTCCTCATGTCCGCTCCTCGGCTACAGGACGACGGGCCGAGGAACCGGGACGATGAACCTGCCGCCCCGGGCCGCGTACTCGGCCTGCTGGGCGATGATCTCATCCTTGAGGTTCCAGACCAGCACCAGCAGGTAGTCCGGCTGCCGTTCCAGCAGCACCTCGGGCGGCACGATCGGCAGCCGCGCGCCCGGCATGTACCGGCCCTGCTTGTGCACGTTCTTGTCGACCACGAAGTCGAGCAGGGTGTGGTCGATGCCGGTCGAGTTGAGCAGCGTCGCGCCCTTGGCCGCGGCGCCGTAGGCGGCGATCGTCCTGCCCTGCGCCTTCAGGTCGGTCAGCAGCGTGCGCAGTTGTTCCTGCAGCTCGCGGACCTGCTCGCCGAAGTTGGCGTACCGGTCGAAGGTGGCGAGGCCCTCCGCCCGCTCGGCGGCGAGGCGCTCGGCCACCGACGGCTCCGGCGTCGCCGCGCCCGCCCTGGCCGACCGCCAGCGCAGCGTGCCGCCGTGCAGCTCGGGGAACTCGGTGACGCTGACCAGCTCGAGGCCGTGCCGGCGCATCAGCGCGTCCACCGCGATGGTGGAGAAGTAGCAGAAGTGCTCGTGGTAGATCGTGTCGAACTCGGTGTGCGCGAGCAGCGCGCCGACGCCCGGGTTCTCCACGCTGACGATGCCGTCGTCCTTGAGCAGGATCGAGAAGCCCTCGACGAAGCTGTTCAGGTCCGGGACGTGCGCCATCACGTTGTTGGCGATGATCACGTCGGCCCGCAGGCCCTCGGCGACGAGCTGGCGGGCGAGGTCGGCGCCGAAGAACTCCTCGCGGGTCGGGACGCCGACCTTGCGGGCGGCGGCGGCCGGGCCGGGGGTGGGCTCGATGCCGAGCACCGGGATACCCCGCTCCACGAACGCCTTGAGCAGGTAGCCGTCGTTGCTGGCCACCTCGACGACCAGGCTGTCCGGGCCGAGGTTGCGGCTGGCGATCAGGTCGATCGCGTGCTTCTCCGAGTGGCGGACGAGGAAGTCGGAGAACGACGAGAAGTAGGGGTAGTCATCGTCGAAGATCTCGTCGGCCGGCAGCACGTGGGTGAGCTGCACCAACGCGCATGTCTCGCAGAAACCGACCTCGAGCGGGAACACCGGGTCGACGGCGTCCAGCGCGTCGGCCCGAACCAGCCGGTTGGCGATCGGCGTCGCGCCGAGCGAGAGGAACGGCCGCGGGCGCGCGCCTGCGCACGACCGACAGCTGGTTACCTCAGTGGCCGCGGGTTCAGATGACATGCGCTCCCCTGTGTTACCGGCCCATGCGGGCCGAGCTGGATCTCACGCTGAGCCGGTGCCGCGTTCCCGGTCCCTGGGGCTGCTCGCGCCGTCGCGAGCGGCGGCCCGCCGATGACACCGCCCGCCCGGCCGGTCGCTGCCGTTGATCTGGCGGGCGCGCGTCGTCATGGTATCGCCAGGCCCCGGTCGCCTAGCTCCGGGCGGCCACGCCGCCGGTGGCCGCGCCGGCCGGCAGCAGCGGCCACGACCGGTCCTTCTCCGAGATCACCGTCACCGGCAACGGCCAGTCGATGCCCAGCTCCGGGTCGTCGTAGCGCAGGCCGCGGTCGTGGCCCGGCTGGTACGGCACGTTCATCTGGTAGGTGGCCTCGGTGTCGTCGACGAGGGTCTGGTAACCGTGCGCGAGCCCGGCGTCGATGAACAGCGCCCGGTGGTTGTCGGCGGTCAGCTCGACCGCGACGTGGCGCAGGTAGGTCGGCGAGCCGGGGCGGGTGTCGACGACGACGTCGAGCAGCGCCCCCCTGGTCACCCGGACCAGCTTGGTCTCCCGGACCGGCTCACCGGCCCAGTGCAGCCCGCGGATGGTGCCGGCGCGCCGGTTGTAGGCGATGCTGCACTGGGCCACCTCGACCGCGAGGCCGGCGGCGGCGAACTCGTCGGCGCAGAACGTCCTGGCGAACAGGCCGCGCTCGTCGGAGAACGGCTCGATGTCGACGGTGAATACCCCGTCGATCGCGGTCGGCGTGATGATCATCGCTACCCCGGTGGGCCTAGTAGGTCCAGAACAGATCTTCGTCGAGCTGCTTGGTGGCGATCAGGTACTGGAGCTGCTTGAGGCGGGTGTGGCCGCGGCCGGTGAACGTCGCCTCGTCGAGCTGGATCCGGCTGAACACGTCGTACAGCTGCTGTGCGCCGCGCAGCGCGTCCCAGTCGCAGGAGAAGCCGGGCAGCTGCTCGTGGATCTTGTCGAAGTTCACCCGGTAGCTGCGGTTGTCCCCGCCGTTGCTGCCGAAGGTCAGCCTGCAGCCGGTGAACACGGTCGCCACCGCGTCGGCGATCTCCTTGACCTGGTAGTTCTGCGAGCTGTCGCCGACGTTGAAGACCTGGTTGTGGATCGCGTCCCGGGGCGCGGCCAGCACGCACCTGATCGCCTTGGCGATGTCCAGGCCGTGCACCAGCGGCCGCCACGGCGTTCCGTCGCTGGTCATCACGATCTCGCCGGTCGTCCAGGCGACCCCGCTGAGGTTGTTGAGCACGATGTCGAACCGCATCCGCGGCGACGCGCCGTAGGCGGTGGCGTTGCGCAGGAAGGTCGGCGAGAACGAGTCGTCGGCCAGCGGCGCGACGTCCCGCTCGACCAGCACCTTGCACTCGGCGTACGGCGTCTGCGGGTTCACCGGGGACGTCTCGGTGACGTCCGAGCCCGTCGCCACGCCGTACACGCTGCACGAGGACATGTAGACGAAGCGCTCGACGCCGGCCTGCCTGGCGAGGTTGGCCAGGCGCACCGAGCCCTGGTGGTTGACCTTGTAGGTGACCTCGGGGGCCAGCGCGCCGAGCGGGTCGTTGGACAGCTCGGCCATGTGCACGACCGCGTCGACCCCGTCGAGGTCCTCGGCGGTCAGGTGGCGCAGGTCCTTGTCGATCGTGTAGGCCGTGCGGTCGGTGCCGCGGTAGAGCCAGCCGTGCTTGTAGTAGCCGGTGTCGACGCCGACGACGTCGTGGCCGGCCCGCAGCAGCTCGGGGGCGAGCAGGCTCCCCAGGTAGCCCTCCGTGCCCGTGACCAGCACCTTCATGCGCGAAATCCTCCCGAGCCGCTCGGTACGCCAACGGCGCTTCCGCAACTGACCGTACCGAGCGCCGTCGGCGTGTCCCGCGCAGGGCGCCTGGTAACGACGTGCTACGTGAACCGGGCCACACGCCACTCGCGGCGGCCGCGGCGCACCAGGATCACCGAACCGTGCAGCAGGTCGGCCTCGCCGACGGTGGCGGCGGCGTCGGTCACCCTGTCCCCGTTGACCAGCACGGCCCCGTTGCCGATGTGCTCGCGGGCCTCGCGCCTGCTCCTGGCCAGCCCGACCGCGATCAGCAGCTCGACCACCGGCCAGCCGTCACCGGCCAGCCGGGACGCCGGCTCCTCGATCGAGGGCACGTCGGCGAACACCTCGCCGAGCAGCTCCGGTCTGATCGCGCGGACGTCGCCGGAGAACAGCGCGGCGGAGGCCGCCTCGGCCGCCACCGTGGCCTCGGCGCCGTGCACCAGCGTGGTGATCTCGGCGGCCAGGTGGCGCTGCAGCAGCCGGCGCGACGGCGTCTCGGCGTGCGTGGCGAACAGCTTCTCCAGCGGCTCCCGGTCGGTCAGCGAGAAGAACAGCGCGAACCGGCGGGCGTCCTCGTCGGTGAGGTTGATCAGGAACTGGTAGAGCGTGTACGGCGAGGTGCGGTCCGCGGAGATCCAGACCGCGCCCTTCTCCGACTTGCCGAACTTGGTGCCGTCCGAGCGCAGCAGCAGCGGGCAGGTGATCCCGTGCACCTGGGTCCGCAGCACCCGGCGGATGTAGTCGATGCCGGCGACGATGTTGCCCCACTGGTCCGAGGCGCCCATCTGCACCGTGACGTTGTGGTCCTCGCACAGCCGGCGGAAGTCGTACGCCTGCAGCAGCGCGTAGCTGAACTCGGTGTAGGTCAGTCCCGCGTTGGGGTCCTCCAGGCGGCGGCGGACCATGTCCCGCTTGGTCAGCTCACCGACCGGGAAGTGCTTGCCGACGTCCCGGAGGAACTCGATCATCCCAAGCCGGCCGAGCCACTCCGAGTTGTCCAGGAACAGCGGCATCTGCTCCGGCTCCAGTGCTCGGGCGAAGATGCCCCGCATGAGCTCCTGATGCCGGGCGACGTTGGCGGCGACGTCCTCCGGGGCGAGCAGCGCGCGCTCGACCGACTTGCCGGACGGGTCGCCGATCAGGCCGGTACCGCCACCGAACAGGACCACCGGGCCGACCCCGGCCCTGGCCGCGCGGATGAGCAGTGTGATCGGCAGCAGGTTGCCGATGGTCAGCGACGCCGCGGTCGGGTCGAAGCCGATGTAGACGCGCCGCGACCCGCTGTCGAGGTGTTCCCGCAGCTGGGCGGGGTCGGTGCTGTCGTGGATCAGCCCACGCCAGGACAGCTCCTCGAGGAACGCGCTCGTCATTGCCCCATGCTACCGAGGGAAGCCGACTGGTGATCACCAGCCGCCCGCCGGGCGCGCAGCCGCGCCCACAGCAGGTGGGCACCGCCGCCGAGCAGGACCCCGGCGAGCACGGCCCCCGCGATCCCGCCGACCCAGGCCAGCACGCCCGGCCCGGCGTCGCCGCCGTCCTCGCCGCTGGCGCCAACGCCGCCACTGCCAGCACTGCCGCCGCTGCCGGCACCGCCGCCGCCCGCGGGCGGCTCGGTTGGCCCGCCCGGCTGGCTGGGCTGGCCCGGCGCGGGGGCCGGGGCTGGGGCGTCGCCCGCGCGCTCGCTGTCGGCCCGCAGCAGCGCGTTCTCGTCGATGATCAGCGGGTTGGCGCCGGTCGTAGCACCGTCGTCGAGCAGCGGGTTGACGGTGATGTCGCGTGGCTGGGCGCGCAGCGCGGCCAGCGGGTCCACCCGGCCGAAGCCGAACTGGTCGTCGCGGCCGGGCGGGCCGGCGTCGACGGCCGTGCGCAGCAGGAGGTCGATCACGGCGGGCGCGCCCAGGTCCGGGTGCAGCGCGCGGACCAGCGCCACCACCCCGGAGACGATCGCGGTCGCGTTG
>JADGHD010000337.1 GCA_019689615.1 Frankia sp.
GTCGACGACGTCGTCGCCGAACGCGGCGCGGGCCACGGCGCTGGACCGCCAGGCCGCGACCGCCTCGTCGAGGGTGGCGGGCAGGCGGGGGATGGCCGGGTCGGCGAACGCGTTGCCGGCCCTGGCCGGCTCCAGCGGCAGGCCGTGCTCGATCCCGTGCAGGCCGGCGGCGATGATCCCGGCGACGGCCAGGTAGGGGTTCGCGTCGCCGCCGGGGACGCGGTGCTCGAACCGCAGCGACGGGCCGGCGCCGACGACCCGCAGCGCGCAGGTGCGGTTGTCCCGGCCCCAGGCGATGCCGACCGGCGCGAAGGCCCCCGGCGCCAGCCGCTTGTACGAGTTGACGTTCGGGGCGAACAGCAGGGTGAACTCGGCGAGGCAGGCGAGCTGGCCGGCCAGGAACGACTGGAACAGCGCCGACATGCCCACGGTGTCGGCGCGCCCGCCGGCCGGCCCGCCGCGCTCGTCCTCGGCCGCGGCGAAGGCCGGCGAGCCGTCCCGGCGCCGCAGCGACAGGTGGACGTGGCAGGAGCTGCCCTCGCCCTGGTCGTACTTGGCCATGAAGGTGATCGCCTGGCCGGCAGCGGCGGCCAGCCTCTTCGCCGTCGTCTTGTAGAGGACGTGCTGGTCGCAGGCGCGCAGCGGGTCGGTGTAGCGGAAGGTGATCTCGTACTGGCCGGGGTGCACCTCGGCCCGCGCCGACTCGACCGGGATCCCGGCGGCGGACATCGCCCGGCGCAGCCGGCGGACCAGGTCGTCGAGCTCCTCGGTCCCGGTGAGCGCATAGTCGATGTTGTACCGGCTGGCCGGGGTGAGCCCGCCGTAGTCGCGGGCCGCTGCCGCCCGGTAGGACTCGGTGAACACCAGGAACTCCAGCTCCGTGCCGACGAGCGCGGTAAGCCCGGCGGCGGCGAGCCGGTCGAGCTGGCGGCGCAGCACCTGGCGCGGCGCCAGGGCCAGCGGGGTGCCGGCGGCGTCGACGACCGGGTCCGCCAGCACCACCGCCGACGACGGCAGCCAGGGGGCGCGGCGCAGCGTGCCCAGGTCGGGGCGCAGCCACAGGTCGCCGAAGCCCTCGCGCCAGGCGGCCACGCCGTAGCCGTCGTCGGTGTTCATCTCGACGTCCGTCGACCACAGGTAGCGGCAGGCGCCGAGCCCGGCGGCGGCGGCCTCGTCGCAGAAGAAGCGCGCGGACAGCCCGGTGCCGACCAGCCGCCCCGGCAGGTCGACGGTCGCGACGATCACCTCGTCGATGCCACCGGGCGGTGGCGGCCCGCCGCCGGGGGCCGGGTCGGCGATCGCGGCCCGCAGGTCGGCCAGCGACAGCAGCCCGCCGCTCATCGCCCGCCCTCCGGCGCGACCGTCGGCGCGACCAGCGGGTGGGTGAGCGGGTTGGCGACCGTGCCGTGCAGGACGTCGAACCCGGCGTCGCGCTCGGCCCGGTCGTGGAAGCCGGCACCGGCGAGCTGCTCCCGGTTGAGGCAGACCCGGCCGAACCGCGGGGCGAGCAGGCCGGCGTCGGCGATCCGGCCGGCGTAGTGCGGGAACCGGGCACGGTAGCGGTCGACGGCGGCGCGGACCAGCCGCCAGAAGCCGGCCTCCGGCAGGCCGAGCTGGTCATCTGCGAGCACCGACAGGACCCGGAAGTGGCCGGCGACCAGCGCGGACAGGATCGAGTGGGCGAGCAGCGGCGCCGGCCACACCCGGCAGTGCGCCGCCGCGGCCGCCGGCAGCGGCTCGCGCTCCGGGAACTCGCCCGCCACCAGCTCGATGTCCGCGCCGAAGTCCTTCACCGCGACCCGCCGCGGCAGCTCGTCCGGGCCGAAGATGACGATCACGTTCTCCCCGTGCGGGGTGAACGCGACCCCGTAGCCGATCAGGTAGTGCAGCAGCGGCGGCAGCAGCGCGTCGACGAGCGCCGCCAGCCACGCCCTGGCGCCGCGGCCGGACCGGGCGACCAGCTCGGCGGCCAGCGACCGCCCGTCCGAGCCGACCAGCAGCAGCGCCGCCAGCGACCGCGCCCGCTCGCCCTGGCCGAGACCGGCCGCCACCGGCTCCCGCCACAGCGCCGCGACCAGTTCGTGGAACCGGTAGGGCGCGTCGGCGACCGCGTCGAACCAGGGCTGGGCCAGCGCGACCCCGCCGACCTCGGCCAGCGGCCGGATGGCGTGCTCGGCCAGGAACGGGTCGCGCTCGGCGAGCCCGGTGAGCCAGTCCGAGACGGCCGGGCCGGCCACCACGTCGGCCTCGGACAGGCCCCGCCAGACCAGCGTGTTGCGGATCATCAGGGCGAGCTTGACGTCGTGCCGGTCCGGGTGGTCGACGTTGGCCAGCGTGCGCACGGACGCGAGCGGGCGGTAGCGGTCGCCGCCCTCGCCGAGGTCGACCAGCAGCCCGGTGGCCAGCTCCGCCGCCCACAGCGGCCGCAGCACGTGGTCGAGCTGCCAGGGGTGCAGCGGCAGCAGCGCGTAGTCCGCCGCCCGGGCGGGCTCACCGGAGCGCGGGCCGACCGGGGCAAGCTCGCCGACGCGGCGCCCGGTGGCGGCCGCGAAGCCGGCCAGGGTGCCCGGGTCCAGCTCGGCTCGCAGCAGCCGGCCGGGCGGCGGGCCGGCGGCGGCGAGACCGGCGCGGCGCACCAGCTCCGGGTGGGCGGCGACCCAGGCGAGCCGGAACGGCCGGGCGGCCTCCGGGGTGTAGCGGGCGGCGTCGGTGGCGGCGAAGCCGAGCCGGCCCTTGTTCGCGACGATCGCCGGGTGCCCGGTGGTGTACCCCTCCAGTTCGGCGAAGCCGAGGTCGGCGAGCTCGGCGGCGGGTGGCGTGCGCTCGGCCAGCAGGGCGTCGGCGCGCTGGGTCGCGGCGAGCTCGCGCAGCACGTCCGCGAGGGTGTCGCCGGACCAGCCGAGCAGCCCGCGGGCGTCGATGGCGAACTGGGCCGGGTCGTGCGCCGGGGCGCCGTCGCGGGCCAGGCTGGCCGGGTCGAGCCAGTAGGTGCCGAAGGTGCCGCGCCGAGCGGTGAACGTGTACCGGGCGGCGCCGGTGTCGATCACGAACTGGCCGGGCGTCCCACGGCCGAGGCCGCCGCCCGCCGGGCCGCCCTCGGCCGGCGGGCCGAGCCGCTCGGGCCGCAGCAGCTCCTCGTAGGCGAATTCGGAGATCATCCGGGCGAGCAGCCGCCGGCCGGCCCGCCGCCAGCGGTCGGCATCCCCGCGCGCCACCGCCGGCGTGGCGCCGGTGGGCGCGGTGGTCACAGCGCGGCCCCGGCCGCCGGGCCGACGGGCACGCCGGCCGCGACCGCGGCCACCCTGCGCCGGGCCGCGGGTGGGGCCGACGTGGTCGGTGGCGTGTCCGGGGCGGTGGGCCCGGCCGTGGCCGGGGATGCGGCCACGGCCGGGCTGCCGCTCGTGGCCGTGCTGCCGTTGGTGGCGGGGCCGCCGTTGGTGGCCGTGCCCCCGTTGGTGGCGGGGCCGCTGCTCGTGGCCGTGCCGCGGTTGGTGGCGGGGCCGCCGTTTGCGGGCACGCCGCGCGTTGGCGGGGCGTCCGGCGGCGCGGCGTCGGCCCGGCCGTCGGGGATGTCGGCGGCGGCGGGCGGGACGCCGAACGTGGTGAAGGCGGACGGCGCCGGCAGGGGGTAGGCGTGGCCGCCGGTCAGGTCGTCCAGGATCACGGCCGCCCGCCAGGCGCCGAGGCCCAGGTCGGGGGCGCCGACGCCGTGGGTGTGCAGCTCGCCGTTCTGGACGTAGATCCGGCCGGTGATCCCCGCCTCGGTCGCCACCCGGTAGCGGGCGTCGATCCGCAGCCGGCCGTGGGCGTCGAGGTCGAGCTGGCCGGCGGCGGCCAGCGGGTCCAGGACGGCTGGCCGGCGCGGGGTGTAGCCGGTGGCCAGCACCACCCGGTCGGTGTCGACCGTGAATGCCCGGTCCTGGTCGCGGTGGCGGCAGCAGAGCACGATCCGGCCGTCGTCGCGGGTGAGCGCGTCGTGCACGGCGACGTTTGGCATCAGCGTGGCCGCGACGGTCGCGCCGCCCACCGTCCGTTCGTACAGCAGGTCGTAGATCGCGGCGATCGTCTCGGCGTCGATGGCCCGGTAGAGCTGCCACTGGCCGGGGACGAGGCCGTCCTTGGTCTCCTGCGGCAGGCCGTGGAAGTAGCGGACGAAGTCCGGGGTGAACTGCTCCAGGCCCAGCTTGGAGTACTCCATCGGGGCGAACGCCGGGGTCCGCGTGATCCACGACAGTTCCTGTCCGGTGTCCGGTTGGGCGCGCAGCAGGTCGAGGAACACCTCGGCCCCCGACTGCCCGGAGCCGATGACGGTCACGTGCCGGGCGTCGGCCAGCAGGTGCCGGTTGGCCAGGTAGTCGGCGCTGTGGAACGCCCGCGACCGGGGGATGTCGGCGAACGCCGCCGGCACGCTCGGCTCGGTGCCCAGCCCGAGCACCACGTTGCGCGCCCAGACCCGCCGGCGGGTGTGCGGCCCGGCTGCGCCGGCCTCCCCGGCGTCCGCGACGGCCACCTCGAACAGGCCACGGTCGGCCCGCCAGACGACGGCCTCCACGCTGCTGCCGAACCGGGTGTTCGGCAGCAGCCGCGCCACCCAGCGGCAGTAGTCGTCGTACTCCCGCCGGGGGATGTGGAAGCGCTCGTAGAAGTAGAACCGGAACAGCCGGTCGTGCGCCCGCAGGTAGGACAGGAACGACCAGGGGCTGGTCGGGTCGATGAGGGTGACCAGGTCGGCCAGGAACGGCACCTGGATCGTGGTCCCCTCCAGCAGCAGGCCGGGGTGCCAGTGGAAGCCGTTCTCCCGCTCGAAGAAGACCGTGCGCACCCCCGGCAGCGGGGCGGCGAGCGCGGCCAGCGACAGGTTGAACGGGCCCAGCCCGACGCCGACGAGGTCGAACGGCTCGGTGGTGGCGTCAGCCGTGCTCTCGGCGTGGTCCGGGCGCGGAACTGCGGGGCTGGCGGGTGTCACGGGCCGACCTCCAGGAGCGGGTTGGGAATCTTGACGTAGACCGACTGGCTGGCCACCGGGCCGACCAGTTCGTCACGGCCGTCAACGCAGGTCAGCAGGTTGGCCTTGGCGGGAAGAAAGGGCGCGTCGGCCAGCCGCTCGGCGACGCTCGGCTGCCCGGCCGGCCGGTCGGCGGCCCGCGGCCGGGCCCGCAGCATCGCCCGGGTCGCCGCCAGCAGCGCCGCCTCGTCCGCGAGGCCCGCGGCGCCGAGCGCGCCGACGAACGACAGCACGTTGTTGACGATCAGGTAGTAGGCGACCCGGTCGGCCACCAGCTCGTCCGGGAAGACGGCGGCGAGGCCCGCGCCGAAGCCGGGCAGCAGCCCGCCGGTCCGCTCCGCCCGGGACTCGGCGAGGTAGTAGCCCTGCCCGTCGCGGTACCAGGCGGCCACCGGCAGCCCGTCCGGCCCGAGCGTGAGCAGGGTGTTCTGCGGGTGGGCCTCGATCCCGACGCCGGTGTGCTCGAGCAGGTCGAGCACCGGGGCGACCAGCACCGCCAGGTAGGCGGCGAACCAGCGCTCGACGGCGCGGGCCGGCGTGATCCGGTTCGCGACGGCCAGCCGGCGCAGCACCCGGGCCAGCGGGATGCCGTCGTGGTGGCCGGCGGCGATCAGCGCCCCCGCGCACACGGTCGGGTCGTGCGGGCCGAACGGGTTCGCCCGCAGCGCCACCTCCAGCCCACTCGCCCGGCCCGGCCCGCCGGTCGCGACGCCGACCCAGGCCGGGTCCGCGACCAGGCGGAAGGACGGGTGCCGGGCGGCCAGCCAGCGGCCCGGCCCGTCCGGGCGCGCCGGGGGGGGGCGACCGCGGGCCCCGCCCGGCCCCCCACCCAA
>JADGHD010000338.1 GCA_019689615.1 Frankia sp.
GCGCGCACGACCGCCAGGGCGTCGGCGCCCGCCGCGTCCGGTGCCGCCGCGCCGTCGGCCGGCGTGCCCGGCTGGTTCCGGGTCGCCGCACTCGCCGCGAGCGCGGCCAACGCGCCCCGGTAGGCGCGCCGCCGCGGCTCGGACACGTGGTTGGCGCCGGTGAGCCCCACCGTCAGGGCACTGGGCTCGGGATGGCCGGTCGGCTCGGCGGCGTACCGGTTCAGGCCGGTCAGCTCTACGCCGAGCACCGCCAGCCGCACGGCCGCGGCCATCAGGGCGACCCCGCCGTCCTTGCCTCGGCCCGCGTCGGCCGGGACCGCGACGACCTCGTCGCCCAGGGTCCGGCCCACCAGGCCGGTGAGCACCCGGCCGGGCCCCACCTCGACGAACACGTTCACGCCGGCGGCGCGCATCGCCCGCAGCCCGGCGACGAACTCCACCGGCCGGCGCAGTTGCTCGGTGAGCACCCGGCGGTTGGCGGCCGGGTCGTCGCCGTAGCCGGCCCCGGCGGTGTTCGCGTACACCGGCACGGCGGGGGCGGCGATCTCGACGCCGGCCAGCGCGGCGGCGAACGCGTCCACGGCATGCGCGACCAGCGGGGTGTGGAAGGCGGCGGCGACCGGGATACGGCGGGCGTCCAGACCCCGCTCCGCCGCGGCCGCCACGAAGGCGTCGACCGCCGCGGTCGGGCCGCCCACGACGACCTGGTCGGGCGCGTTGTGGTTGCAGACCATCACGTCCGGGTGGTCGGCGAGCGCCGTGGCGACGTCCTCGCGCGAGGCCCGGACCGCGGCCATGGTGCCCGGGTCGAGGTCGGGATCGCCTGCGGGCGGCGCCATCGCCTGCCCGCGGGCGCGCGCCAGCCGGAAGAAGTCGGGGTCGCCGATCGCCCCGGCCGCCCACAGCGCGGTCAGCTCTCCAAAGCTGTGGCCGAGCAGCCCGGCCGGGCGCAGGCCGAGCTCGCGCAGGAAGCGGAACTGCCCGGCCGCGAGGGCGCCGATCGCCGGCTGGGCGTACTCGGTGCGGGTCAGCGTGGCCTCGTGGCGGGCCTCGGCCGCCGGGTCGAAGCTCGGCGGCGGGAAGACGGCCCGGGCGAGCGTCGGGTCGGCGCCGGCGAAGAAGCCGTTCGCCGCGTCGAACGCGCCGGCCACCGGCGGCAGGTCGACGGCCGCCTCCAGCCCCATCCCGACGTACTGGCTGCCCTGCCCGGCGAACAGCACCCCGACCGTCGGCTCGGCCAGCGCCTGCCGGCGGTAGTGGATGCCCGCCGGATGCGACCACTCGTCGGCCTCCGGGCGTGCGGCGATCTGCTCCGCCGCCAGGGAGCGCAGCCTCTCCACGTCCGGCTCGGCGCGGGCGGCGAACCCGACGCGCGCGGCCGAGGCCGGGATGCCGTCGTCGCCGTTCGGCCGCGCGCCCGAGCGAAGCAGATCGACAAGCTCCGCCGGGGTGGGCGCGTGCCAGAGGTGGGCGCGGGCGGCCCGGTGCAGGCCGAGACCGCTACCGGGGGCGCCGGTGCCGGTGCCGCCCCTGGTACGGACATCGCCGCCGGTGCCGCGCGGCGCCTCCTCCAGCACGACGTGGAAGTTGGTGCCGCCGAAGCCCATCGCGGAGGCCGCGGCGCGGCGCCGCCCGAGGTCCGGGTCGAGCACCCAGGGCCGGGTGCGGGTGTTGGCGTAGACGGGCGAGTCGGCCGCGGCGAGCACCGCGGTCGGCGTGCTGACGTTGATCGTGGGCGGAAGCACCCGGGTGTGCAGGGCGAGCGACAGCTTGATCATGCTCGCCGCCCCGGCGGCTCCCTTGGTGTGGCCGATCTGCGACTTGACGCTGCCGATGGCGGCCGACGCCGGGCGCGCCCCGGCATCGCGCAGGATCGACGTGAGCGCGGTCAGCTCGGTCTGGTCGCCGACAGGGGTACCGGTGGCGTGGGCCTCGAACAGCTCGACGGACGCCGGGCTGACCCCGGCGTCGTCGTAGGCACGGCGTAGCGCGCGCAGCTGCCCCTCCGCCCGGGGCGCGTAGATGCTTCTGAACCGGCCGTCGCTGGACGCGCCGAGGCCCCGGATGACGGCGTACACGCGGTCGCCGTCGCGCTCGGCGTCGGCGAGCCGCTTCAGCGCGAGCATCCCGATGCCCTCGCCCACCAGGGTGCCGTCGGCGCCGGCGTCGAAGGGCTGGATGCGGTCGGAGCGGGACAGCGCCTGCGTCTTGCTGAAGCACATGTAGCTGAAGATCGTGTTCTCGGTGTCGCAGCCGCCGGTGATCATCAGGTCGGCGCGGTGATCGAGCAGCTCGCCGATGGCGGCGCGGACCGCGGTGAGCGCGCTGGCGCAGGCGGAGTCCACGGTGTAGTTGGTGCCGCCCAGGTCGAGGCGGTTGGCGATCCGCCCGGCGATGACGTTGCCGAGCAGCCCCGGGAAGGAGTTCTCCTCCCACGGCGGGAAGGCCAGGGAGAACGCCTCGGCGACGGCGGTGGCCTCGCGGTCGGTCAGGCCGGCGGCGCGCACGACCTCGCGCAGCACCGGTGTCTCCAGCCGGGCCGCGAGCGGATGGGCGAGCGACGTCGGGCCGGTCACTCCGAGCACCACCCCGGTCCGCTCCGGGTCGAACCACGTCGAGCCGGTCGCTCCCGCGTCCGCGAGCACGTCCCGGGCGACCACCAGGCTCAGGAGCTGGACCACGCCGGTGACGTCCAGCAGGTTCGGCGGGAAGCCGAACTCCATCGGGTTGAACGGCACCTCGGGCAGGAAGCCGCCGCGGCGCGCGTAGGTGCGGTCCGCCACGGCGGGGTCGGGATCGTAGTAGTCGGCCGGCCGCCAGTGGGTCGGTGGGACCTCGGTGACGCAGTCGACGGCGTCGAGGATGTTGCTCCAGAACTCGCGGACGTCCCGCGCCATCGGAAACAGCCCGGCAAGCCCGACGATCGCGATCGGGTTGTGCGCGAGCCGTCGGTCGTCGGGACGGTCGGCCTCGGCCACGTGCTTCCTCTTTCGATAATCGCCGCGAACGGCAGGGCGGTGAAGCGAACACGGTCGGACCGGTCTTTCCGGCCGGCCCCGGACGAGCCGTTCGGGCAGGCTGTTCGGACGTGCTGTTCCGGCAGGCCGCTCCGAAGGTCGCCGGTACCAACCCCCAGACGGTCACGCAGCTTTCGCCTGGACGGGTCGGACGAGATCGGGAAAACGAGATCAGAACATGGTTCGAAGCAGTTCCTCGGAACCGGTCAGGAGGTTTGCCGACACCTTCCGCCGCGCGACCTCGGCCGTGACGCCGAGCAGCATCCGGGCGAACCCGTCGGCCACCGCGCGGTAGCCCGCCGGGCTCGGATGGATGCCGTCCGGGTTCCACAGCCGCCGATCCTCGGCGTCCGGCGCGCCGGCCAGGTCGAAGCAGAGCATCCCCAGCTCGGCGACAAGCTTGCGGATGAGGTCGTTGGCGGCCTCGAACCGGGGGCGCAGCGCATCCCGCATCGCTGGCGGGATGGGCAGCCGGCCGGGGATGTCCGGGAACGTGATCGTGAAGGCGAGCGTCCCGGGAACCGCCAGCGTGCTGAAGATCTCGGTCAGGTTCCGCTCGAAGCGCGGCTTCGAGTAGTCGCTGACCAGGTCGTTCCCGCCGACGGTGATGCCGACCAGGCGGCTGCGCCCGGCGGCGGCGACGGGTAGCTGGCGGTCGACGACCGTCTGCGTGGTCGCGCCGTGCTCGCCCAGGTTGCGCACCCGGCTGGCCGGAATGCCCAGCGCCGCGGCCACCCGCGGCACCCATCCGACGAACGTCCCGTCGGGACCGGGGTCGCCGCGCCCCTCGGCGAAGCTGTCGCCGACCACGGTGAGCATGGGTCGGGCCATATGGCTGGTCCTCTCCTGGCGGTCCTGGCGGGATGCGGGCCGGAAGCCTCCTCGGCACCGGGTGGATGGTCAGGCGGCGGCGGTGGACAGCATCGCGCCGATGTTCTCGGGCGAGAAGAACTCCGCGGCCGGGACGACGCCGGCCAGCAGGCCGAAGAACATCCGGCGCGCCCTGTCGTTGCCGGGCAGCGCGGACAGCACCATCACCAGCTCGGGCGGGAAGTCGAGTTCGGCCACGGCGGTGGTCAGGTCGAACACGGTCTGGGTCGACTCGTCCCGGAGCCGCTGGTACTCGGCGAGGGCCTCCTCCATCGGGCGCTGCCCGGACAGGGCCTGGTCGACCCGCTCGGCCAGCAGCTCGGCGCCGTGGAAGGCATCCGCGATGCCCTGGCCGGTGACCGGGTCCTTGTGGTTGCCGGCGTCGCCGACGAGCGCCCAGCCGGGCCCGTACGAGGCCCGGTAGTAGTTGTCCGGGTACCGGATGCCGTAGTAGCGGTCCGCCTGGACGCCGTGGGCGTCGAGGTCCTCGGCCAGCTCCGGCGCCACGTTGCGGAAGACCGTGCGCAGGCTGCCGTCGATGTCCGCGCGGAACTCGTCGAAGGCGTCCAGCCGGCGCATCGCCGCGACCACGGTGAGCCCGTCGTGGGTGGGCCATCCGGCGCACTGCTCGCCGACGCCGAACCGGCTGTGGAAGTCCCACTCCAGCCCGCTGAAGTACGAGTAGTAGATGAAGCAGGCCGGCGGGACGACCTTGTAGAACTCGGCGCCGGCCAGGTTCGCGACGATCGAGTTGCGCCCGTCCGCGCCGATGACGAGGGTGGCGCGCTCCTCGACGAACCGGTCGTTGGCATCCCGGCCGCGGAGGCCGGCCACGCGGCCGTCCTCCCACACCAGCTCGCGGACGGAGAAGCTCTCCCGGAACTCGACACCGGCCGCCACCGCGCCCCGGACGAGGATCTCGTCGAGCACCGTCCGGCGCGGCGCCATCGAGAAGTCCAGGCCGTCCACCGGCTCGGCGAAACCGCTGATGATCAGGTCCCGGTACGACAGCGTCATGTGCCGGATGGGGGCGCAGTCGGTGGCGAGCAGCTGGTCGAGCAGCCCCCACTCCCGCAGCCGCAGCAGGGCCGACTGCTGCAGGTAATGGGTGGAGATGGTGTCGCTGGGAAAGCTCGCGCGGTCCACGAGCAGGACCCGGTGACCCCGGCGGGCCAGCAGCATGGCCACCGGCGAACCGGCGCACCGCGCGCCCACGACAATCACGTCGTACATGGTCGGCTGACTCCCTGGTTTGTCCGGTGGCTCGGGAAAATCGGGGACCCGCAGCCGCCCGTTCGGGCGCGGGGTCGCGACCACCGCCGACCGCGGGCGCGTGAACGCCCTTCCCGTACGCACCCGTCGAGCTCCACACGCACCCTTCGAGCGCGCCCACGATCCGCGGGAAACCCACATCCGACGGTCACCGGCGGCGGGCTGACGCTTTTGGTCTACCGTGTCCACGAAGATTCGGACAGCGAGACGAGCCGGCGCCGATCGATCCATAAACGACGACAATCGAGATGGCGGGGACGGCACCGCTGCGGCGCTATGAAGAAAATTACGCCCCCGGCGGTGATATGTCGTTCCCGGTTGACGTGGAATTCACCGGCAGGCCATGCCGGCGGGTGAGGATGGCCGGCATGTCTGCACAGCCGGAGATGCCTACCTCGTTGGCCGCGGCGCGAGCAGCGCATATGCGCTCACACGGCGCGGCGCCACCCGACCTGGAACAGCTTCGCGCCGTCATCGACTCGATGGTGCCGTTCTGCAACCTCGTCGGCGTGCGGGTCGTCGAACTGCGCCCGGACGGCGGGGTGGCGGAGCTTCCGGACCGTCCCGATCTGCTCAACCACATGGGCACCGTGCATGCGGGCGCGCTCTTCCTCGCCGCCGAGGTGTCCGGCGCCGCGGCCTTCTCGGGCGCCATGGCGCCGCGGATCCTCAGC
>JADGHD010000339.1 GCA_019689615.1 Frankia sp.
CGGTTTTCACCTACGCGATCTGGGTGGGGCGCGCGGGACGGGGGGGGGGGGGCGCCAGGGGCACCCGGGCCGACTGCCTGGGCGCGGACCTGCGCCGGGCCCAGGCAGCGCCCGACCTCTATGTCTGCGGCCCGCCGCCGCTCGTCGACTCCGTGCTCGAGGTGGCGCAGCGGCACGCGCTGAGCCCGGAACGCGTCTTCCGGGAGCGGTTCCTGCCCAGCTGACCGGGGCCGGTCCCGCCCGACGACACGACGGTGGCCGGGGTGAGTGGTCGGGTCATGCGGCGCGGCGCTGGCGTCCGGCTGGCCGTAGCGGGCGGTCGTCGCCGTGGGTGCGGCGAGGGACGACGTCCGGCTGGGCGGCTGGGATGTCGTGCGCTTCGGCGCCCGGGCGGCGCTGTGCGGGGTGCCCTGGCGTGGGTGCCGTCGCCTGGTGGGCGCGGTCGACGAGGTAGACCAGGCCGAGCCCGACGAGGAGCACGGCGTGGGTGGCGACGCGGGCGGGCCGGACCGAGGACGCGAGCAGGTCGTAGGCGGAGAAGCCGGCGAGGATGAGGACGGCTCCGAGGAGGGCGACGAGCAGCCCGCCGGCCCGCCGGGGTTGCAGGGCTGCCCAGAGCATGCCGACGCCCGCCGCGAGGTTCCAGGCGACGGACTCGTTGAACAGGTGGGAGGCGCTCGTCCCGTGTGCCGTCGCCGCGTGGCCGGTGAGCCCGTTGCTGTCCACGATCTGAAGCAGGCCGAGGCCGATCTGCAGCCATCCAATGACGACGAGGATCAGCCGGGCTGTCGAGAACGGCTCGGCGAGGGCGGCACGGCTGCTCGCTCGTTGAGCCGACTGGTGCCGACGTGGGCGTAGCCGGCTGCGGATGGCCACGAACGCGGGTCGCGGCGCCGCGGCGTGGGCGCGCAGTACGGCGGCGGTGAAGTCCGGGGTCGGCAACGCCGGTCCGAGCCGCAACGACCGGGTCAGCGAGATCGCGCGTTCGTGCCAGATTTGGCAGGAGACACAGGTTCGCAGGTGCTGGTCGACGACCGACGGGTCGGCGTTCTCGGCCTCGCCGTCGATCCTGGCTGAGAGGGCTTCGCGGCACGTGATGCAGTCCATTGCCCCACCGGTCGTCGAAAGCGGTCGCCTGGTTCCCGACAACCCCCTTCTACCGTCGCTGGCCCTCGCCACCACCACCGGCCGGTACGTCGGTGCGTCCTCGGTCGCCTGCGCAGGCCCGGTCGATCGTCGACTCGGCTACCGTTGTCCCACGTCGCCGGCACTGGCCCGGGCGACGTCCTGGTACTCCAGCAACAAGGCTCGCACCACCTGGCGCGGCCCGAATTGGGGAGAGATCGGCCCTTGACTACGGATGAGGAGGCGGTCACCGCCTGGGCGCTGGCCGCTGGGCGCGGCGACCGGCGAGCGTTGGAGTCGTTCGTGCGGGCCACCCAGCGCGACGTCTGGCGTTTCATCGCCTACCTCGCCAGTCCGGCGGTCGCGGACGACCTGACCCAGGAGACCTACCTGCGGGCGCTGCGGAGCCTGCCGACGTTCTCGGCCGCTTCGTCCGCGCGGACGTGGCTGCTGTCGATCGCGAGACGGACGGTGGTCGACGACATCCGGGCCAGGGTGCGCCAACCACGGAGGACGACCGATGGCGACTGGGAGGCGGCGGCCGAGCGCGCGCAGGCGCTGGCGCCGCCGGCGGCTGGCTTCGAGGACCTCGTCGAGACGAATCTCATGCTCGCCGCGCTGGACGCCGACCGCCGGGAGGCCCTGGTGCTCACCCAGCTGATCGGCCTGTCGTACGCGGAGGCCGCCGTGGTCTGCGGCTGCCCGGTCGGCACGATCCGCTCACGCGTCGCCCGAGCCCGCGACGACCTGCTGAGCTGGGCGCATCCAGATCTCAACGAGGGCACCGGCGGCAACTGACCGCCAGCCCGGCGCCCCAGTCGGCGCGCCGTGGACTGGGTGATGGTCCGGCTTGAGTCGATCGTTGTTGTGCCGGTGGGGTTGGTGGCGGGAACCCTGACCGGCATCCGCACGACCAATGAACGACACCCGGACGGAGCGCGCCGACCTCGCGCGACCGACCGTGCCGGACTGGTGGAGGGTCGTTCGTTTCGTGCGTGCAGTGGGGCAGGAGCCGTCGGCAGGGGCTGCCAGGGACGCGGCTGACGAGTCAGCCGCCGAGACAACAGACGTCGCGGCCGTGGCCGTTATCGCCGCGGCGGGCACCGAAGCGGGTCGACTTCGCCGACTGGCCGGTGCTGGCAAAGCTGACCAGGCTCGGGGTGCGACCCCGACCGTCCACCCCCGTGGCGGTGGCCCTTCCCGGCCGGCCCACGCCGTCCGCCGCGGCGCGAACGCCGTCGTGGCTGCTACCGACCCCGGTCGGAGGGCGGGACGGCGGGCGGGCGTGCTCGTCGCCGCGCTGGTGTTCGCGCTCGCCGGCATCGTGGTGGCCGCGGCCGGGCCGGCGTCGGCGCACAGCCAGCTCGTCTCCAGCAGCCCCGCGGCGGGCGAGCAACTCGCCGCATCCCCGTCGGCGGTGGAACTGCGGTTCTCCCAGGACCTGCTGACGGTCGGCACGGTCGTCATCGTCGCCGACACCGCCGGAGCGACCTGGACGAGCGGGGATCCCACCGTCGCCGGGGCGGTGCTCACCGCGCCGCTGAAGGAGGACCTCCCCAGCGGGAGCTACCAGATCCGCTGGCGCGTCGTCTCCGCGGACGGTCACCCGGTCAGCGGCGCCATCCCGTTCACCGTCGGCACGCCGGCGCCCGGACAGGCAGCCATGCCGTCCGCCACCACGTGGGCCGGGGTTGGTCCAGCCCCGGCGACCACGTCGACAGCGACGGCCGGGTCCGGCGCATCGTCCGACTCCGACGACACCCAGGCGGCGGGCGACGACGGCGGCGGCAGCAGCAGCGGAGGCCCCCTTCGCCTGCTGGTGGTCGGCGGCCTTGGTGCCCTCGTGGCGCTCGCTCTGCTCGGGCTGGTCGAGACGGTCCGGCACCGGGCCCGACGCCGCATTCACGACACGGGCAGTGCCACTGCGGCCACAGAGCAGCCCGCGGGCACGGGCCAGGCCGGGCACACCTCCGGCCCGATCTGACGATCACCTGCTGGCACACGAAGACACGAAGAGAAGGAAAGCGGCCCTCATGCGACGTTTCACAGCCCGTCTCGGTGTACTCGCCGGTGCGGCGGTACTGGTCCTGGCCGGCTGCGGCTCGGACAGCGGACCGACACCCGTCGAGCAGACCCCGCGGCCCGCGGGCGACGTCGTCACGATCGAGAACGCCTGGGTGAAGGCCGCCCCCGATGGCATGTCCGCGGCGTTCGGGGACCTGCACAACAGCGGCAGCCAGGACGCGACGATCATCTCGGTGACCAGTCCGGCGTCCCCGGCGATGGAGCTGCACGAGACCGTGCAGAACGCGGCCGGGGAGATGGTCATGCAGCCGCGCAGGGGTGGCTTCGTCGTGCCCGCGGGCGCCACCCTGAGCCTCAGGCCGGGTGGCGACCACTTCATGCTGATGGACCTCGCCGGACCGATCGCGGCCGGTGACGAGGTCACGTTCACGGTCACGTTCTCGGACCGGTCCACGCTCACGTTCACCGCGCCGGCGAAGGACTACTCCGGCGCCAATGAGACCTACGAGGGCGGCGGCATGCCGATGGGCGGCATGGGCAGCGGCACGCCAGCACCCGCCGCGGCGACGACGGCACCGACGACGGCGGACGCTCGCTGATGTCCGCTGGCCAGGCGAATCGCCCTGGTCTGAGCCGGCGGCGGCTGCTCACCGCGGCAGCCCTCGCCGGCGGCGGCGCTGCCGCCGCGGTCGCCGCCGACCAGGCCATCCACCAGGGCGGGGACAGCGCTCCCGTACCAGCACCGGATGCCGCCGCGCTGGCCGGCACGTCGACCACGCCGTTCTACGGGCCGCACCAGGCAGGCATCGACACCCCGCCGCTGGCACACGCCGCGTTCGTCGCCCTGGACCTGCATGACGACGTCGACCGCGACGGGCTGCGCCGGCTGATGCGCATCCTCACCGATGACGCCGCCCGCCTCACCCAGGGTGAAGCAGCCCTCGCGGACTCCGAGCCCGAACTCGGCTCCGTGCCGGCCCGGCTGACCGTCACCTTCGGGTTCGGCCCCCGGCTGGTGGCCCGCGCCGTCGGCGACGCCGCCCTGCCGCCGTGGCTCGGCCCGCTGCCGGCGTTCACCATCGACCGCCTCGACCCGGCGTGGACCGGCGGCGACCTGCTGCTCCAGATCGCGGCGGACGACCCCGTCACCGTCGCCCACACGGCCCGGATGCTGCTCAAGGACAGCCGCGGCTTCGCCAGCGTGCGCTGGCGGCAGGCCGGGTTCCGCCGCGCCCACGGCTCCGAGCCGGCAGGCACCACCATGCGCAACCTGTTCGGGCAGGTCGACGGAACCGTCAACCCGACTCCCGGCACCGACGAGTTCGACCGCGTCGTCTGGTGCGGCCGGGACAGCGGCTGGCTCGCCGGCGGCAGCAGCCTCGTGCTGCGCCGCATCAGCATGGATCTCGACCGGTGGGACGCGCTCGATCGATCCGGAAGAGAGCAGGCCATCGGCCGGACGCTGACGAACGGCGCCCCGCTGACCGGGACCCAGGAACACGACGAGCCGGACTTCACGGCCACCACGGCCCTCGGCTTCCCGGTGATCCCCGAGTTCTCCCACGTCCGCCGCGCCCGCTCCGACAACCCAGCAGAGAAGATCTTCCGGCGCTCCTACAACTACGACGACGCCCCCGCGCCAGGGCAGATCTCGAACTCCGGGCTGCTCTTCGCCTCCTACCAGGCCGACGTGCACGCCCAGTTCGTGCCGATCCAACGCCGCCTCGACGAGCTCGACCTGCTCAACCAGTGGACCACCCCGGTCGGCTCCGCCGTCTTCGCCATCCCACCCGGCTGCGACCGCGGCGGCTACATCGGCGAAACCCTTCTGAGCTGACAGACCGCCAGCGGCCGGCCAACAGGCGCGTTGATTCGGCCAGGCCGAGGGCTGGGAATTCTGCCGTGTTATCGCACCGGAATTTCAACATTCGCGGCCAACGATTCTCTGACAACCCGCTGCCGAGATGTGGCCGCAAGTCGTTCCGATCCGGATCGTATGCTTGAACCCGGTGCCGCGATCGATTCGTGGGAGGTGAGCCGTGCCGTCGGAGAGCGCGGTGCTCACCTCGATGCCCCAGCTGGCGGAGCAGGCTGGGGTGCAGCGTCCGGTGGCAGCCCGGGCACTCGCCCGACCGGGCGAGATGCCCCGGCGGATGGTGCTGCTGATCGGGATGGGGGTCGGCGACCCGGAGTCGCTCACCCACGAGGCCAGCCGGGCGTTGGCGGGTGCTGACGTGCTGTTCACCGTCGACAAGGGCGCGGCGAAGGCGGATCTCAACGCGCTGCGCGCCGAGATCTGCGCGCGGTACGCCCGGCCGGGCCTGCGGGTCGTCGAGCTGGACGAGCCGACGCGGGACCGGGCGCCGGCCGACTACCCGGCCGAGGTGCGCCGGTGGCACGCGGCCCGCGCCGCTGTGTGGGCGAAGGCGCTGGTGACGGAGCTGGGGGAGGGGGAGCAGGGTGCCTTCCTGGTCTGGGGCGACCCGGCTCTCTACGACAGCTCACTGCGGATCCTGGACGATCTGCGGGCGCGTGGCCTCGTCGACGTCGACGTGCGGGTGATCCCCGGTATCTCCAGCGTGCAGGTACTGGCCGCCCGGCACCGGATCCCGTTGAACACGGTCGGCGGGCCGGTACACATCACCAC